>JBCCLS010000352.1:0-4486 GCA_039026835.1 Bacteroidota bacterium
AAGCTTCGGAAGATAATACGGTAATGCACAACAAATTCGCAGGTATTCCAGAAGTTTCGCTATTGACGCCCACAAAAGGAATTTCGTGTCAGTTGTTTTACTATGACAAATACATGAATCACCCAAATTTGATCAACTCGGAACAAGATGTGATTGACTTTACTGTGATGTATTTTGAAGCATATTTAGACGAAATTATACAACGAAAAGGCGCTTTAGATCATACCGATGTCATCACGGACAGAACCTATCAATTGGAAGATTCTGAATTTTCCATTGCAGGTTGGGAAACCATCTTTACTGGAAATGCTACTAGTGTAGAATTCAATCCGATTCGCTTTGAACAGATTGTCGGAAACAAAGATGCTAAGCATTTTGCCAAGCGTTTGGTAGAACGTTTGATGAGTTACGACATCGCCACCAAACGCAATCCGTTTCAGGAATTAGGCGGTTTTATGCCCGTATTTATGGGCTATGGAATTCCAGGAACTGGAAAAAGTATGTTGATTGCGGCGATTGCTACCATGCTGAAAGAACGCTGCAATCATTTAAACATTCCATTTTTATTTCATCCAATGCCAGATACGGTCGTTTCTACATTTCAAGGTGGATCTGCCGAGAAAATGGTACAGTGGATGAAACCGATGCAGGATCCGTCACGATTGATTTTTGCGCCAATTGATGATGCTGAAAACAATTTACAAGAACGAACGGCGCAAGGTGTTTCAGCAGGTGTCAAGGAAGTCATTGGTGTATTTTTACGTTATACAGAAGGCGCGTATGCCGTAAATCACGGAAACAGTTCTATTGGTTTATTTACGAATTTACCCGAACAATTAGACAAAGCGGTAATTTCCAGAATTCAGGGACGTTTCAAAATTGACGGAGCACGTACGGAAGAAGATTTCTTAGATCAAGATTATATTTGGTGGTCTAAAATTGAACAAACCTTACCCGGTTTTGTATCGATGAACGATCACAAATCCTACAAATATTTGAGCGATCAAACTTTAGCAAATAGCGCCGGTGAAATTTTAGGAAATATTACCGAACCTACAGATGCTAAAATCAAACGAATTTTCAATAATACCTTACAAAACACCTCGCTACAAGATCATCTTTTTTATGCGAATTTGTATGAAGCGGTTCAGGAAGAATTTCCGTTTTTCTCTTCACGAGATATTCGAAATATTCAAAGTACAATTTCGTTGCGCTTGACAGATTTCAACTTGGAAGACGATTGGTTTGAGAATCCTGAAATTTATTTCCAAAAAGATTACGACACCAAACTTGGCATGCTCAAAGAGTTGATGAAGGCAAATATGAAAGGACTCAACTTCGCGGAGATCCGTAAGCAAGAAGTCATCCGTTATTTGGACAACGTTGCTACCATTGCCGATACTGATTTCTCACGCAAAGTAGATCAGCAAATCATGCAAATTAAGATTGCAGCAGAAGCGCGCGATCGTTTTGAGGAAGGATTGAAATAAAAACCAACACCATGAAAAAACTAATTATTGTACTGTGTGCTACAGTTTCTTGTATGATGGCAACTGCCCAAGAATACAACAAAGCAGCATTGGTAGTACAAGAACAAATTGTAGCGTACAATGCGCGAAATTTAGATGCTTTTGCTGCGTTGTATAGTGATGACATCATCATTTATAAAGCTTCTGGAGAAGTAAGTCTGCAAGGAAAAGCCCAATTGAAAGAGCTTTTTGGGACTTTTTTTAAAAACAATCCAGATTTGTATTGCTATATTGAAGATCGAATTGTTCTGGGAGATACGGTGATTGATCACGAAAAAATACAACTCCAAAAAGGACGACCTTTCATGGAATTTATAGCGATGTACAAAGTTAAAGACGGTAAAATTGCCGAAGTACATTTCTTAAAAAGTCCTTACTAATTTATACCAAATTCCCATGAAAAAACTCATTGTACTTTGCTTTATACTTGGCGCTAGCGTATCGTTACGTGCACAAGCGACAACTGATATCAAAATCATAGGTCAACAACAAATGGAAGCCTACAATTCACGCAACATTGAAGCTTATGCAGCATTGTTTAGTGATGATGTAAAGGTGTACGATTTTCCACAAAAATTGCGATACGAAGGAAAAGACAAACTCATAGCACGTTATGGAAAATTTTTCAAAGACACACCTGAGTTGTATAGTTTTATTGAAAAACGAATTTTTACGGATAATAAAATCATCGATCAAGAAAAAGTAATTTACAAAAAAGGAGGCACACCCAAAGAGTTTGTGGTAATGTATGTCGTTAAAAATAATTTGATCGCGGAAGTATATTACATCAAACGTTAGGCAACTTGAACAAAAAACTTAAAATAACACTTTACACGCTTGCAGGAGTTGTGATTTTGTATCAACTCTTGAATCTTACAGGAATTGCTGCTGTATATTCAATTCCTACTTCCGGTAGCGAACCCAATATAAAGTGTGGCTCTATTGTCGTAGCAACCAATATGATTACGCCAAAACGTGGCGACTTTGTCACCTACACATTTTCTGATCCTAACTATGGCTCGTTTATTTATACGCATCGCTTGTGTGGCATGGAAAATGATACTATTGAAATTATTGACGGAACGTTGTTTGTCAATGGAGAAAATTTTGACGCAAATTACAATTTAAAGCATGGGTATATTTTGAATGAAGAAAAATTTTCTATGTTGGACAGAACTGTAACGGGAAGCGATTATCGAGTTATTCCAACCAATAATGGTAAAAACTTTTTTGTGTTTATTGAAGATGCAGATGCTAAAAAATTACAGCTAGAAAAATATCGGTTTTTAATCCCAAAAGGAGAATCTGATCCAAAAATTGAAGATACCTATCAAAATCAGTGGAATACAGATCATTTTGGACCGTTAGTGATACCAAAAGGAAAAGTATTCTTATTAGGTGATAATCGCGATAACTCACAAGACAGTCGCTTTTTCGGACTTATTGACGAAGCGGCAATTACAGGTGTTTTGTGGAAAACACTATTCACCATCGGATGCAATTAATAATGCAATAGTATAATTAGCCAAAAACACATGAAACAGTTATTATTTACACTATCCTGTATTTTTTGTTTTATGGCGAATGGACAAATTACACAACAACAACTTTCCTCAGTTTCCGTTGACAGTTTAAAAAGTGGCTTCCGAACGTATCAAACTTCCAATCCGGAAGTTGCCAAAGAATATTTAAAAGCACTTTTACACCGCACTAAAAATACAGAAGTTTTACTCAGAACGGATAAAATTCATTTTCAACTCGCAAATATGTATCGCATGTTACGCAAAAAAGACAGCGCTTTACATCATATAAATAAAGTACTAAAACTAACTGAAAATGATGAAAAAACCTTCGCTGATTATCTGTATGTAAAAGGTGGAATTTACTATGAGTTTGGCGCATATACCAAAGCTATTGAATATTACACCAAAGTATATGAAATTGCAAAAAACAACAACGATCTACTTACGCAAGCCGATGTTACCAATGATATTGCATTGATTAAGACACAAATTGGTCAAAATGCTGATGCGCTACAACTCGTCAAAAAAAAGCTTCCGTTTTATGAGGAATTGATCGCAAGACCAGATGGAGAAAAATATAAAATCTCATACATCAATTCGTTGATGACGATCAGTGACATTTACACAAATCTGTACATTGACACTCAAAAAAACAGCCGTAACTATTTAGATTCTGCACAATATTACAACACTATTGCGATTGACAAAAGTGTACAATATGAAGATGACTTGGGTTTTGCGATTTCACTGCGTTTAAAGGGTATTATTCATCACGAAGAAGGAAAAATTGAGCAATCTACAACTGATTTGATCAAAGCAGAGGAACTGATTCAAAACTTACATCTTCCGAGTCGCTTATTGATTGTGTATTTATATCGCGGGAAGAATTATTATGTTTCTGGCGATTATGAAAAAGCCCTCTCCTATTTTCAAAAAACCGAAACTTTAATTCAGGAAACAAAAGCAGACTTTCCTGATTTACAAGAATTGTACATTCTAATGGCGAAGTCGTACGAACAGAAAAATGATTCTGAAAACGCAATTACCTATTTCAACTTATTTCATCAAAAAGATGCTCAAAATGACAATCTAAGTCAGCAAAGTTTGGACAAACTCTATCGCAAATACGATGTGGTTGCTTTTAAAGATACAATTGATGCGCTAGAGAACGATCTTGAAGAAAGCAATTATACTTACAGCCTTATTTTGGGCGGAATGTTACTACTTGTTTTGGGAATTAGTATCTATTACAAACGACAACAACTTCAAAATAAAAAGCACTTTCAGCAGATTCTGGCAGAATTAGAATTAAAAAAAGACAAAAAATCATCTGCTAAAAAATTACACATTAGCCAAGAAAATGTTACCAAAATTTTAAAAGGACTCGCAGCGTTTGAGAAAAATGAACTCTTCTTAAAGAAAAATTGCTCACTA
>JBCCLS010000353.1:0-4465 GCA_039026835.1 Bacteroidota bacterium
AACTCTTAATTTGTAATTTATAGTAATTCTAAATAACATTTTTACCCCTTAGTTCGTTAGGTTATTTTACATTTGCACAAAACCACATTCATTATGAGATTTTTAGCTAAAAAAACATGTTTTTGTTTAATCTTTTTGACATTTTTTTATACAAAAAATACCGTTGCTCAGGAAGGTAAGATTTATATTTCAAAAGACCCAAAAATTGATAAATTACTTACTTTTCAGAAGGAAATCAATGTTGAAACGGATGATGAAAATCGCTTAAAAATTCAGATTTTTAACGGCAATCTTCGCAACGCTGAAAAAGTGAAATCAAAATTTGAATCTGAGCACAAAGATATTCCTGCAAATATTAAATTTGAAACTCCAAATTACAAGGTTTGGATTGGCAATTTTAGGACGAGTTTAGAGGCTGAAAGATACCTTATTGAGGTTAAAGAAATGTTTCCAAATGCGTTCATTTTTACACCTCCAAAACGCAAGAAAAAGAAGTAATTTTTATGCAAATATAAGTGTATTTCTACGCTTAAAATTACGGTTTTTTACCTGTAAATATCATACGATTTTTTGATAAATTGACGGCTATATTTTTAGATTTTAAACATAAAAAAAGGATCGAATTTCGATCCTTTTTTGTTGATATATGTATGTTTATTTTAGCTTTTTCTTGACAGCTACTTCTTGGAATGCTTCTACAATATCACCTTCTTTGATGTCATTGTAGTTTTTAATTTGCAATCCACAATCATAACCTTTGCTCACTTCTTTTACATCGTCTTTGAAACGTTTTAACGATGCCAATTCACCTGTAAAGATGACAACTCCGTCACGAATTAAGCGAATGTTAGAGTTTCTAAAGATTTTACCATCCGTAACCATACATCCTGCAATGGTACCAATTTTAGAGATTTTGAAAGTTTCTCTAATTTCAGCATTTCCAGTAATCTCTTCTTTCATTTCAGGCGACAACAAGCCTTCCATTGCATCTTTGATATCGTTAATAGCATCGTAAATGATGGAATATGTTCTGATATCAATTTCTTCTTTATCCGCTACGATTCTAGCATTTCCTGCTGGTCGTACATTAAATCCAATGATAATGGCATCAGAAGCCGTTGCTAAGAGAACATCACTTTCTGTAATGGCTCCTACACCTTTGTGAATGATTTTTACTTCTATTTCTTCTGTAGATAGCTTTTGGAACGAATCTGTTAAAGCTTCAACCGAACCGTCCACGTCACCTTTAAGGATAATGTTTAATTCTTTGAAATCTCCAATTTTAATACGTCGACCAATATCAGATAAGGTAGTTCTACGTTGCGTTCTAACCGATTGCTCACGCAATAATTGTGTACGCTTGGCAGCAATTTGCTTCGCATCTTTTTCATCTTCAAAGACATTGAATTTGTCTCCCGCTTGTGGCGCACCATCCAAACCTAGCACAGATACTGGCGTTGACGGATTGGCTGATTTTACTTTGTTACCACGCTCATCAAACATCGCTTTTACTTTTCCGCTATGCTTTCCGGCTAATAGATAATCTCCAATTCCCAGAGTTCCACTTTGTACCAAGATCGTTGATACATATCCACGTCCTTTATCCAAGAATGCTTCTACCACGGTTCCTACAGCGTTTTTATCAGGATTTGCTTTAAGCTCTAATAATTCAGCCTCTAGCAATACTTTTTCTAGTAAATCACCAACTCCTAAACCAGTTTTCGCAGAAATGTCATGCGATTGGATTTTTCCTCCCCAATCTTCAACTAACAAGTCCATTGCTGCTAGTTTTTCTTTAATTTTATCAGGGTTTGCTGTCGGTCTATCAATTTTATTGATTGCAAATACAATAGGAACACCTGCGGCTTGCGCGTGACTGATGGCTTCTTTGGTTTGCGGCATTACGTCATCATCTGCTGCAATTACAATAATAGCAATATCTGTTACTTGCGCTCCACGTGCACGCATCGCCGTAAAGGCTTCGTGACCTGGCGTATCTAAGAATGTGATTCTTTGTCCACTTTCTAGCGCTACTCCATATGCACCAATGTGCTGTGTAATTCCTCCTGATTCACCTGCAATTACATTTTCTTTACGAATATAGTCAAGCAATGATGTTTTTCCGTGGTCTACGTGTCCCATTACGGTTACGATCGGCGCTCTTGGCGATAGATCTTCTGGAGCATCTTCTTCTTCTTGGATAGCTTCTTCAATATCGGCTGCCACAAAATCTACTGTGAAACCAAATTCTTCAGCCACAATTGTTAAAGTATCCGCATCCAAACGCTGGTTCATGGTTACCATGATTCCTAGCATCATACATTTGGAGATGATTTCATTGATTCCAACATCCATCATCGTCGCAAGTTCACCTACAGTTACGAATTCTGTAGCTTTTAATATTTTGCTTTCTGCTGCTTGTTGTTCAATTTCTTCCTCCGTTTTTTGTCGGCGGATGTCACGCTTGTCTCTACGGTACTTAGCTCCTTTCGATTTGTTGCTTTTTCCTTGAAGTTTTTCAAGCGTTTCACGTACTTGTTTTTGTACTTCTTCTTCTGTAGGCTCCACTTTAACTACAGGCGGTTTGCGGTTTCCACCTCTACGGTTTCCACGATTTCCTCCTCTGTTATTATTATTTCCACCTCTATTGTTTCCTCCTTGACCTTGGCGATTGTTGTTATTATTTCCGCCTGGTCCTTTAGAAATACGTTTACGCTTTTTGCGCTTATCTGCTTCTGATTCTTTTTTAGAATCTTCTTTCTTCTTTTTGGTTTTGTTGAACTGCGTCAAGTCAATTTTTTGACCTGTCATTTTCGGACCTGAAAGTTTTTGATATTTGGTTTGAATCACTTTCTTTTCAGGTTCTTGTGCAGTTGCCTCTTTGGTTTCTTTTTCCACAGGCTTTTGCACAGCCTTAGGTTTTTGTTCAAATTTTTGAACGGGTTTTGGCTTCGAGAATTTTGGCCTATTGGAGATCGTTTCCGCCTGTTTTGGTTTGTTTTCAACAGGAGGCTTTTGCTCTTTTTGAACAGGTTGTTGCGTTGGCGCTTCTTTGGTATTCTGCTGGGAAGCCTCAGGAGCTTTGGCAACTTCTTTCTTTTCCGTAGACGGTGTATCTTTTTGAGGGTTCAGATCTATTTTTCCGATCGTCTTTGGTCCAGATAAGGTTGCTTTTGCGCGCACTACACGTTCGCGCTCTTCTCGTAAACGCTGTGCTTCTTCTTGTTCTTTGACAAGTTGCTCACGTAATGCTTCTTTCTCCTTCCTTTTTTCTTCTCCAAGCTCTTTGGAAGCCACTTTTTTGCTTTTGTCAGTCTGAAAACCATCCAACAGCACATTATATACTTCTTGCGATATTTTGGTTGTCGGTCTTTTGTCCACAGAGAAACCATTCTGCGCCAAATAGTCGACAGCTCTATCGATAGAAATATTAAGTTCGCGTAGTACTTTACTAAGCCTTATTTGTTTTTGTTCAGCCATAAGCTATTTTAAATTTTACCCTCTTTTATTGTAAAACTGCTTGTTAGTCTTCGAATTCTTCTTTTAAGATTCTTATTACTTCTCCCACAGTTTCTTCCTCTAAGTCGGTTCGTTTTACGAGGAAATCTAAGTCTTGTTCTAACACACTGCGAGCAGTGTCAAGACCAATGTTTTTAAATTCTTGAATTACCCAGTCATCGATTTCGTCAGAGAATTCTGTTAATTCTACATCTTCTTCAACACCTTCACGATATACATCAATTTCATATCCTGTAAGTTGTCCTGCCAATCGGATGTTGAATCCGCCTTTTCCAATGGCTTTTGAAACCTCTTCTGGTTTTAAGAACACTTCCACACGCTTTGTTTCTTCATTAATTTTTAATGAGCTTACTCGCGCTGGACTTAAGGCACGTGTTATATAGAGTTGTAAGTTATTTGTATAATTGATTACATCTATATTTTCGTTTCCTAATTCTCTCACGATTCCATGGATACGAGAACCTTTCATTCCCACACATGCACCCACAGGATCTATTCTATCGTCATAAGAATCAACAGCTACTTTTGCTTTTTCACCTGGAATTCTCACTACTTTTTTCACTGTAATTAAACCGTCAAAAACTTCAGGAATTTCTTGTTCAAATAGTTTTTCCAAGAATTCTGGCGCCGTTCTCGACATGACAATCATAGGCTTGTTTCCTTTTAAGTCTACTCTATCAATAATTCCACGTACATTTTCTCCTTTACGGAAAAAGTCGGACGGAATTTGGTTTTCTTTTGGCAACACAATTTCATTTCCTTCATCATCTAACAATATCACGGCTCTGTGTCGGATATGGTGTACCTCAGCAGTGTATATGTCTCCCACTAAATCTTTAAATTGCTTATAGATGGTCGTGTTGTCGTGTTCGTGTATTTTTGAAATTAGATTTTGACGTAGTGCTAAGATCGCTCTTCTTCCTAAGTCTACTAATTTTACTTCTTC
>JBCCLS010000354.1:0-4464 GCA_039026835.1 Bacteroidota bacterium
ATTGGGAAAACTATTGTTAGATCATTTTGGTTGGCAATCCATCTTTAACAGTCAATTAATTTTTGGTGCTATTATCATGATTTGGCTGTGGAAACGACAACCTGAAACACTTCATCCAGAAAATAAAATAAAGATATCTAAACATTTATTTATCAATGGATTAAAAGAATTTTCAAAATTCAAAACGTCCATAGCTTTTACGCTTATCTCCGGTTTAATCACAGGATCGTTTATAGTGTATTTAAGTGCTTCGCAAGACATCTTTCAAAATCAATACGGACTCACAGAAGAATTCCCATACATCTTTGCCGCACTTGCCATTTCGGTAGGTTTTGCAACCTTCTTAAACGGAACGTTTGTCTTAAAATATGGCATGTATAAATTAGTTCGAGCTTTCCTGATTATGTTCACCACAATTCCACTTATTTATTTGGCATTTTACGCTGGGAAGCCCAATCCGAGTGTGTATATACTAGTGCCTTTCTTCGGAATTCAGTTTTTTGCTATAGGTTTCCTTTTCGGGAATTTACGCTCGTTGGCCATGCAACCTGTCGGGCATATCGCCGGTGTTGGAGCTGCTATAAATGGTTTTGTGTCTACTATTATGGCTGTTCCGATTGCTACATTCATCGGAAGCTACATAAAAACAACCGCTTCTCCGCTGTTTATCGGTTTTCTGATTTGCGGCTGTGCTTCACTCCTCATTTTAGTCATTCTAAAAAAAATTACGAAAACGGCTTCACTGTCAACAACATAGTTTGTAAAAAAACAATCTTTTAACTAAGTTTACGACGTAACCCGAATACCCTAAAATGAAAAAGATACTTGTAGCGACTTTTTTAAGTCTATTTCTCTGTACGCCATTAGTACACGCACAGCATTCCGTTGCTCGCGATTGGAATGAAGAACTATTAAACGCCATTCGTGGCGATTTTGCACGTCCCACCGTTCATGCACGGAACCTATTTCACAGCGCTGTAGCCATGTATGATGCATGGGCAGTATTTGACTCGAATGTGGAAACGGTTTTTTTAGGAAAAACCTATGGCAATTATGCAAGTACATTCAACGGAATTGCCACGCCAACCAATCTAGAAACTGCACGACACGAAGTGATCAGTTATGCAATGTTTCGTTTACTAACACATCGTTTTGCCAATTCACCAGGTGCCACCACTTCCCTACCCAATTTTCAAACCTTATTTGAATCTTACGGATACGATGTAAATTTTACATCAACAGATTACAGTACAGGTTCGTATGCAGCGTTGGGAAATCATATTGCAAATGAAATTATAGCTTTTGGGATGCAAGATGGTGCCAACGAACAAAATGATTATGCCAACGAACACTATCAACCAGTAAACAGTCCTATAATTCTTGATCTCTATCAAGATAATGGTTCCATAAATCCAGACAGATGGCAACCGCTCGCATTTGATGTATACATTGATCAAAGTGGAAACACATTTCCTATAAACACACCACCATTTCTAAGTCCAGAATGGGGCGAAGTAACGCCGTTTGCGCTCAAAGCAGAAAATTTACAAATCATCAATGAAAACTTTGATTGTTATGTATACAGCGATCCCGGTCCGCCCGTATACATTCAAAACTCCAATGAAGATGGTATTGACGATCCGTACAAATGGCATTTTGCATTAGTTTCACTATGGTCTTCACATTTAGATCCTGCCGACAATACAATGATTGATATTTCGCCAGGTGCAATTGGAAACTTACCAACTTCAGCTTTTCCAGATACTTTTCAGGAATATCAGGCATTCTATGATATCATCAATGGTGGCGATCCAAGTACAGGACATGCAGTCAATCCTGCAACAGGATTACCGTATGCGTCACAAATGGTCAAAAGAGCGGATTATGCACGTGTATTGGCAGAATTTTGGGCAGATGGACCTGATTCTGAAACACCGCCAGGACACTGGTTCACCATTATGAATTATGTCAGCGATCATCCTATGATTGAAAAACGTTTGAACGGTTCCGGACCAATTTTGGGTGATTTAGAATGGGATGTAAAATGTTATTTGGCGCTCGGGGGCGCGATGCACGATGCCGCAATTAATACGTGGGGAATAAAAGGTTATTACGATTATGTACGACCAATTTCAGCAATTCGATACATGGCAGCCAAAGGACAAAGCTCGGATGCGTCTTTGCCAAGTTACGATCCGCATGGGTTGCCACTCATTCCAAATTATATTGAACTAATAGAAACTGGCGATCCACTAGCAGGAACTAACGATGAAAATGTAGGCAAAGTAAAAGTATATGCTTGGAAAGGACCTGATTATATTAGCGATCCAACCCAAGACATAGCGGGTGTCGATTGGATTTTGGCAAGTCAATGGTGGCCGTATCAACGTGGAACCTTCGTCACACCTCCATTTGCGGGCTATCTCTCAGGACATTCTACTTTTTCACGAGCGGCTGCAGAAGTGTTAACTTTATTGACGGGCGATGAATTTTTCCCTGGCGGAATGGGAACTTTCGACATTCCACAAGATAATTTTTTAGTCTTTGAAAAAGGACCGAGCGCGCCTTTTACACTACAATGGGCAACCTATCGTGATGCGTCTGATCAAACAAGTTTATCAAGAATTTGGGGTGGAATTCATCCTCCAATCGATGACATTCGAGGACGAATCATTGGTGCGCAAATTGGCGTAGAAGCGTTCAACAAAGCAAATGACTACTTTAGTGGTGTATTAAGCACAAATGAAGCGCAAGTAACAGCGACAAAAATCTATCCGATTCCGTTTACAGATCAACTCACAATTCAAGCGAAAAATGAAACCGTCTCAACGGTAGATTTGTATAGTATTGAAGGGCGTTTGGTCTTTACAGAAACCATCAACGCAACTCAGAAAACACTAGACATTCCAAATTTACAATCGGGATTGTATTTCGTAAAAGCGTACGATACTACAGGAAAAGTGATTATGCAAGAGAAAGTGATTAAGAAGTAGTTTTTTCTAAAAGTCTAAATTGTTACTTCGAGTGGTTTTTTAATGAAATGGATGAAAATTATATTGAGAAGTAATTGGTAGCAGGATGTCCTTTCGGTTTGTGCTGAGAAATTTACTCTAAAACGTCATTACTACGAATCATGACAAAGTAATCTCATTATCGTAGAGCAATTGTATTTTTTATAGTAGCAGATTGCCACAAATTTCTATGAAATTTTCGCAATGACGTATCATACCAAATCGTCACTTCGATTTCTATGACAAAAACAAGTAATCTTTTTCTTTTTTTACCGCGAATACACGAATTATTTTTTTGTGTTTCAGATTCAACTTTGAATTCAATATTATGATTCGTCATTGCGAGACAAAGTCGTGGCAATCTGTTGAAATCAAAGCAAAGCACGTCCAAGCCAGCCAGTCTAACAAGTCTAAACAACTTCACTCTCAAACACTACCTGACTCTCCAACGTCTTATGCACAGGACATTTCGCGGCGATTTCTTTTAAACGTTCTTTTTGTTTATCGGTGAGATTGCCTATGAATTTTAATTTTTTCGTGATAAAATCAATTCGTGTGGGTTTTTCGAGTTCGATGCCGAGTTCTGTATTTTTCTTTTTACTGTGTGAAATGTACACAAAGACTTCCTGTAAATCCCACTGCTTGCGATCTGCGTACATCTTGAGCGTCATGGTCGTACACGCTACCAAACTTGCATACAACAACTGATACGGCGATGGTCCAAAATCATCTCCGCCAACCGAAATAGGTTCATCTGCAATCAAATTGTGGTTTTTCATCTGAATTTTCGTGGTAAAATTATCTTCAACCAAATTCAAATGTCCAATGAGTTGTTCTCCTTCTGTATCAAGCATTTCATTGTCTTGCTTTGGAAAATAACGTGCTACCCACGCGCCTATCATATTTCCTGCATACATACTGTCACGCTCATTCGTCAACAAATGATCTGCATTATCAAGCGATACAAAACTTTTCGGATGATGCGCATTCACATACAATTCTTTGGCGTTTTCAATCCCAACAATGGTATCAATTGGCGAATGCATAATCAGCAAAGGCTTGCGCAAGTTTTTTACAATCAATGGCAAATCTGTTTTATCAAAATCGCTCACAAATTGTTGATTAATCACAAAAGGCCTTCCACCAATATTGACTTCCACATCTGTATCATCTTGAAGCTTGTGAATATCATGCGAAAACAGGTGTTTTACATGACTTACATTGGCAGGTGCACCAATAGTTGCCACCGCTTTGATTTCGTCTAATTGAGAAGCGGCAACCAATACAGCGGCACCACCAAGCGAATGTCCAACCAATAAAGTTGGTGCTTCATAATTCGTTTTCACAAATTCATGAACCGAAACAATATCTGCCACGTTCCCTGAAAAATGACTTTCTGAAAAAGTTCCTTCACTCCTACCCAACCCTGTAAAATCGAAGCGTACGACGCCAA
>JBCCLS010000355.1:0-4464 GCA_039026835.1 Bacteroidota bacterium
ACCACAAATTGGTGTAAAAAGACAACAAAAATAAGAAGACACTTCCATTTGTGAAGTGTCTTTTTTTTATAAACAATTCTAAATTAAGGAGTTATTAATAGGGTATTGTGTTCAACTCATCGAAAATACTTGGTGATTTTACTATCTTTTTCATATCTTAATAGTACACTAACACAAAACATTACACCTATGAACTCTAATTTTACTAAAATTATCCGTTTTGTATTGGGGATAATTCTCATCCTATTTGGAGCCAATAAACTCCTTATGATTTTTATGGAATCTGGTTTTCTTCCACAACCTACTTTGCCAGATGAAAGTGGGGCTAGGGAATTTATGGGCTCGTTAAACGCTACGGGATACATGTTGCCGATTCTAGGCATGATGGAAATCTACGTGGGTACCTTATTACTGCTAAAAAAATGGGTGCCTTTTGCATTGATTCTTTTGGCTCCGATCTCAGCAAATATTCTGCTGTTTCACTTCTTTTTAGATTTATCTGGCGGAATGATTGGTGCGTTATTAGTAGTATCACTCAATACGGTACTTATCTATAAGCATTGGTCGCAATTCAAGCCGTTATTTTATTAGAGAATTGTAATTTTATATTTGAAGTTGCGTACACGCAAATATGTCAGCATGTTTGTTGCTACTTACTGCACTTCTTTGTACGTAACATAAAAATTAGGATTTAGCTCAACGGTATCTACTTTTGCAGACAATTTTTTGGTTTGCCATTCGGTAGTAGGCGCTAACAGCATCAATTCGTTATTGAGTGCCATTTGTACCTTCATGTCAAAACCTGAAACAGTATTTTCCCATCGATACATAAATTTGTTGCCTTCTCTTTTGTATTGCAATTCAGGAATATTGGTCGTTCGTAAATATTGATCAAACACTTTTGATAAATCAATGCCTGATTTTTCACTGATGTAATTTTCAATCTGTTGTGTATGTACCGTTTGATGATAAAAATCTTTGTTCAATCCGCGGAGAATACTTCGCCATTTGGTATCATCAGCAATCAGTTGACGAATTGTATGCAGCATATTGGCACCTTTATAATACATATCTCCTGAACCTCTGTGATTTACATCATACATCCCAATAATTGGTCGGTCGTTTTGAATGCTTCTTCGTGTTCCAATCACATATTCTGAACTGGCTTTTTTCCCATAAAAATAATCTAAAAACAAATTTTCGGAATACGCTGTAAAACTTTCATGAATCCACATATCAGCAATATCAATGTTGGTGATGTTATTGGCAAACCATTCATGTCCAGATTCGTGAATAATAATAAAATCAAACTTCAATCCCCAACCTGTGCGACTCAAATCTGAACCGAGATATCCGTTCATATATCTATTTCCGTAGGTAACGGAGCTTTGGTGTTCCATGCCTAAATACGGCGCTTCCACAAGCTTATAACTATCTTCGTAAAAAGGATACGGACCAAACCAATATTCAAATGCTTCTAGGGTACGTTTGGCATCTTTAAATTGTTTTTTGGCTTTGTCTAAATTATCACGCAACACATAATAGTCCATATCCAAAGTTCCGTTTTCGCCTTGGTATTTTTCTCCAAAATGAACATAATCGCCAATATTAATATTGACACCATAATTATTAATCGGATTTACCACATTCCAATGATAGGTTGTGGTGTTATCGTCTTTTTCTTCAACTTGTAGCAAGCGTCCGTTAGAAACATTCATCAGATTTTTGGGAACATTTACGCTAATTTTCATACTATCTACTTCATCGTACATATGATCTTTACAAGGCCACCAAACACTGGCACCTAATCCTTGGCAGGACGAAGCAACAAATGGCAACCCATTGGCATCTTTTTTCCAAGTAATGCCACCATCCCACGGAGGTCGCCTCGCAACTTTAGGTTTCCCTTCGTAAAACACTTGCACGCTGTATAATTTTCCTTTTTTTTGTTTTTTCTTGAGATGAATAAAATAAGCATATCCATCTTTTGTAATCTCTAGTTCTTTGTCATTTTGGATTGCTTTTGTGAGCTGTAAAGGTGGTTGCAAATCGATTTGAAGCGTTTGCTGTCCTTTGGTAAGCACTTTATATTGAATGGTATTGCTTCCTGCAATCGTCTTTTCAGTTGGATCTACTTTAATGTCTAAATGATAATGTGTCAAATCCCACCAAACACGTTCGGGTGTAATAGAACCGCGCAAGGTATCTTGTTTTGTAAAATTTTGACCAAAGCTTTTTGTGTTGCAAAAAAGAAATACAATGACTAGAAAAAAGGGGAAATTGTTACGTTTATATATCATTTTCAAAAAAAAGTTATGCTTTGCTAAAGTTACGCGATAATCCGAAAACTAATAAATGAAATGGTAAATTTGTAATCGTTACAAAGAGCAATCTCATGAAATTCAACACAAAAACCATTCATGGCGGACAACAACCAGACAAAGCGTATGGTGCTGTCATGCCACCAATATATCAAACATCTACCTTTGCGCAAAGTACGCCCAGCGGACACCAAGGTTATGAATACGGACGTACACACAATCCTACGCGCAGTGCGTTGGAAAATGCCTTTGCAAGTCTGGAAAATGGTACGCATGGATTGGCTTTTGGTTCAGGATTGGCTGCAATTGATGCGGTATTGAAGCTTTTAAAATCAGGTGATGAGGTGGTTTCTACGAATGATTTATACGGTGGCACCTATCGTTTATTTACCAAGATTTTTGAAAAATACAATATCAAATTCCACTTTATCGGAATGGAAAATGCTACAGCTATAGAACAGTATATCAATGACAATACAAAGCTGATTTGGGTAGAAACGCCAACCAATCCGATGATGAATATTATTGACATTGAAGCAACTGCTGCTGTTGCCAAAAAGCACAACCTTCTATTAGCTGTTGACAACACATTTGCAACACCATATTTACAGCGCCCCTTAGATTTAGGTGCAGATATCGTGATGCATTCGGTTACTAAATACATAGGCGGACATAGTGATTTAATTATGGGAGCGTTGGTGGTAAAAGATCAGGAATTGGCAGATAAATTATATTTTATTCAAAATGCAAGCGGTGCTATCTGTGGTCCAATGGACAGTTTTTTGGCGTTACGAGGGATTAAAACATTGCATGTACGCATGCAGCGTCATTGTGAAAATGGAAGAGCAATTGCTCACTATTTAGCCAATCATCCAAAAATTTCAACAGTATATTGGCCTGGATTTGAAGATCATCCCAATCATGCAATTGCTAAAAAGCAAATGGACGATTTTGGTGGAATGATTTCCTTTGTCACCAAAGGAAATGATTACGAGCAAGCAGTCAAAATTATAGAGAATTTAAAAGTATTTACATTGGCAGAATCTCTAGGTGGTGTAGAATCGTTGGCTGGGCATCCAGCAAGTATGACACATGCGAGCATTCCTAAAGAAGAAAGAGAAAAAACAGGAGTAGTAGATGCATTAATCCGATTGAGCGTAGGTATTGAAGATGTGGAGGATCTTATTGCGGATTTAGCACAAGCACTGGATTCCTAACGTTTTCCAATAAAAAAAGCCATTCAAACATAAATGGCTTCTATATATAATGTTATATTTCTTAAAAATTCAAGTAATAAATATATCCAAAATTGACTACGAAACTCCAATCGTTAGCTCTGTTTTCCGGATAAATATTTTCATCAGGATTCAATCCATCTACCCAGTTTGAAAAATAATATCGCCAACGAAACTCAAATAACAAATCAGAAGTTTCAGTAAGTTTATAACGTGTTCCTGCATTCACTACAACCGACCACGTAGATCCTGATTCATTTCTAAAAGCATCTTGATATTTAACTGGCAATACGCCTGGATCTGTTAATCTACCGCGAGACGATTCAACAGTTGGCGTAAAATAATGGTATTGTGCACCTACGGCAACAAATGGCGCTAATAAAAAGCCACCACTTTCAAACTCACGAATACTCAAAGGAAAATATTCCAATTGTGTTCCAAGGTTCAAAACACGTGTATTACCGCTCATGGCACGCAATTGATCTGCGGTTATGGATACTTTATTATCAGCAACAAATCGTCCAAAGTGCTCCAAGTTCACAGTAGTGTATGTCAATTCATTTCGTACCTTAAAGTGATCGTTGAAATAGGTATATCGTGTAAAACAATTACATTCGGCACGATATGAGAAGTTGAGATAATGAACAATACCAAACTCAGCACCAACATTACCAATATTGGTTTCAAAGTCGTTTCGTTCCCCATAATCAGACTGGAATGCATTTGGACCAATCACGAATCCGATTTCGTGAGAGAATCCGAATTGAGCATGAGCTGTTCCTACACACATCAGCATTAAAAGTAGGAGGATAGAGCAAGTTCTGTTTAACATGTTATAAACCAGTATTTGTATGAGGCTATACAGCAAATATATAAAAACCCTCAAAACAAAAAAACAAAAAGTGTAT
>JBCCLS010000356.1:0-4463 GCA_039026835.1 Bacteroidota bacterium
ATTATGATAAACTTTTTTAACAACTTTATTTTGTTGATTGTTATGACTAAATTTGTAAACATAAAAACTAAAGTGTAACTAAATTAAAAACAAACATAATGGCTTTTGAATTACCGAAATTACCATACGCATACGATGCATTAGAACCAAATATTGATGCAAGAACAATGGAAATCCACCATTCAAAACATCACAACGGATATACCAACAAATTAAATGCTGCTATCGAAGGAACAGATTTAGAAGGAAAGTCAATCGAAGATATTTTAACGAACTTAGACATGAGCAATGCGGGAGTTCGTAATAATGGAGGTGGATTTTACAATCACAGTCTTTTTTGGGACGTAATGAACCCAGAAGGTAGAGGCTATCTTTCAGGAGAATTAAAAGATGCAATTGAAGCTGAATTTGGTTCAAAAGAAGGATTTATTGAAGCATTCAGTAAAGCAGCAGCGACACAATTTGGTTCAGGTTGGGCTTGGCTTTGTGTGCACAAAGGAGGAAAAGTAGAAGTATGTTCTACGCCAAATCAAGACAATCCATTGATGCCAACTGTAGGTTGTGGCGGAACACCTATTTTAGGATTAGATGTATGGGAACACGCATACTACTTAAACTATCAAAACAGACGTCCAGACTATATCAAAGCATTTTTTAATGTGATTAACTGGAACGAAGTAGAAAGACGTTATGCGGAAGCGAAATAAGTAAATACTACTTTATAATATATGAAAGGGCGAGCAGCAATGTTCGTCTTTTTTTTTGGTTTTGGGTCTTTGGTTTTGGGTGTTGGGTTTTATGAGACAAGAATCGAGAATCAGGATTCAGGATGTTTCATATAAAATTTTGTGGAAAAAAGTAACGTAAAGATCCGCATGAGTAAGCAGTCTAACAGCAAAGCGATCTAGCTTCTAATAGCGTCAGCGGTCTAAAAGCTAACAAAGTTAGCGATCTAAAGCAAAGTGAAGAAAAATAAAAAAAGGTGGAATAAACCACCTTTTTTTGCCCCAAATCTTACCATGAACTTAACCTACTTATGCTATGGCATTGCTAATGTAAGTAGACTCGTTAAAAAAGCACTAATAAATCAGACCAAATACCTTTTTTTTAGACTAAGTGTACATTTTAACTTTTAATTAAGGATTTTAAAACTCATGTAGAAAATATCTTACACAAAAAATCTTGTTTTTTACTGAGTTTCAAAAACTTAATACGCGCGTGCTTTATTTCCTTCATAAAAATTAATAAAAGCTCTATTCACCACACGGTTTCCTCCATTTGTGGGATAGTTTCCCGTAAAGTACCAATCGCCTAAATTTTTTGGGCACGCTTTATTCAGATTGGCTACTTTTTGGAAAATGACGTCTACCTCAGCATTGACTGAGTCGGTTGTAATAAGTTCACTTATTTTTGATGATATTTCTTCGTCTGTAAATGGTGCATAAATTTCCTTTACAAAGTTTTGAACATCGATATCTTTTAGATTTTCTTGCGATTTGCACTTGTCGTATACTTCTTTGACCAAATCGTATTGACCGCGATCTTTTAATAAAGCTAATGCCGCTCTAAATGCGATTAAATCTTCCATCCGCGCCATATCAATTCCGTAACAATCTGGATAGCGAATTTGCGGTGCAGAAGAAACTACAACAATCTTCTTTGGATGCAAACGATCCATCATTTTAATGATACTCTTTTTTAAAGTGGTTCCGCGCACAATACTATCGTCAATAATAACCAGATTATCTTGTGGTTGTATCACTCCATATGTAACATCATACACGTGCGCTACTAAATCATCGCGACTGCTATCTTCTGTAATGAAGGTTCGTAGTTTTACATCTTTGATGGCAATTTTTTCCACACGTGGTCGTTCCGAAAGAATTTCGCGTACTTTTTCAGCTGATAGTGAACGTTGTCCGTTTAAAATTTCCTTCGTCTTACGTTCATTCAAATATTCTTCAACTGCTTCCGTGAGTCCAAAAAAGGAAGTTTCTGCCGTGTTTGGAATAAAGGAAAATACCGTATTTTTTATATCGTCATCAATCGACTTTAATACTTTTGGTAGTAATAATTTCCCAAGTGTTTTACGTTCTTGGTAGATTTCCGCATCGCTTCCGCGCGAAAAATAAATACGCTCAAACGAACACGCTTTGCGCTCCAACGGCGCAATAATTTCTTTGGTGTGAATAGAACCGTCTTTTTTGATAATGAGTGCATTTCCTGGCTCAATTTCTTCTACATTTTCAAAATCTACATTGAATACGGTTTGAATCACGGGACGTTCTGACGCAACGACCACAATTTCATCATCTTTATAATAATATGCTGGACGAATTCCCGCAGGATCGCGTAATACAAACGAATCACCGTGACCTAATAATCCCGCCATCGCATATCCGCCATCCCAATCTTTGGAAGATTTTTTTAGGATTTTGGCAATATTTAAACGCTCGGCAATCAATGGAGACGCTTGCTGTTTGTTGTATCCTTCTGCTTTTAGTTTTTTGTATAATTTGGCAACTGCATCGTCCAAAAAGTGACCAATTTTTTCCATGATCGTAATCGTATCTGCCTTTTCTTTTGGATGCTGTCCAAGACTGATCAATTTTTCAAAAAGCTGATTTACATTGGTCATGTTAAAGTTTCCAGCTACAATCAAATTTCGATGCATCCAATTGTTTTGTCTTAAAAAAGGATGCACACTTTCGATGCTGTTTTTCCCAAAGGTTCCATAACGTACGTGTCCCAGAAACAATTCACCTAAATATGGCAATTCTTTCTTTTGTTGCGCCACATTTCCATTTAAGTTAGGATTTCGCTCCATGGCGGCATTAATTCGCTCATTAATTTGGGCAAAAACATCTTGAATGGGTTGTTGCTTGTTAGAACGTACACGACTTATATAGCGTTCGCCGGGACTCATATCGAGTTTAATACTGGCAAAACCTGCGCCGTCTTGTCCTCTATTGTGTTGTTTTTCCATTAGCAAATACATTTTATTGATGCCATAAAATGCTGTACCATATTTTTCCTTGTAGTATTCTAATGGTTTTAAAAGTCTTAAAAGTGCAATACCGCACTCGTGTTTCAGAGCGTCACTCATTATAGTAGTTTGTGTTGTTGTGTGTTTTTATTAAACTCTTTTTGACTTTTTCTATTTCTTCCATTTTTTAAGAAATAGAAAAAGTCAAAAAAAATTTACGGTAATAAAAAAGCGCCCAACATTGAGCGCATTTTTTTAGTTTACTTCTATTTCAAACTGAGTCAGTTGTTTAAACTGCTTCAAGCGTTGCTTAATTTCTTCATTTGTGAGCGATTCCATACGCTGCGTTCCAAACTGCTCTACACAAAATGATGCTAAATTGGAACCATAAATAATAGCATTTTTCATGCTTTCAAACGAAATATCTTCGTGTTTGGCAATATATCCAGAAAATCCTCCTGCAAAGGTGTCGCCTGCTCCTGTTGGATCAAATACTTCTTCTAATGGCAATGCTGGTGCAAAAAAGATGTTTCCATCATTGAAAATTAGCGCTCCGTGTTCTCCTTTCTTAATCACTACATATTTAGGTCCCATCTCGTGGATCTTTTGTGCAGCTTTTACCAAAGAATATTCACCTGATAACTGACGTGCTTCTTCATCATTAATGGTGATGACATCTACTTTTTTAATCACGGCAAGTAAATCATCCCAAGCACAATCCATCCAAAAATTCATCGTATCCAATACAATCAACTTTGGTTTTGTTGTCATTTGGTTGATGACACTCATTTGAACGCCTGGATGTAAGTTTCCTAGCATTACAATTTGAGCATCTTTATAATTTTCAGGAACTACAGGATTGAAATCGGCTAATACATTTAATTCCGTAACCAAAGTATCTCTAGAGTTCATATCGTTGTGATATTTTCCACTCCAGAAAAATGTTTTTCCACCTTGTACCACTTCTATTCCAGAAATATCAATATTTCTAGCTTTTAGCATGTCTAAATATTCTTGTGGAAAATCTTCTCCTACAACTGATACAATAGCTGCATCTACATCAAAATTTGCTGCAGAGAGTCCAATATATGTAGCAGCGCCACCTAAAATTTTGTCTGTTTTTCCAAATGGCGTTTCAATAGCATCAAAAGCAACCGTTCCTACAATTAATAATTTGCTCATTTTTGAATTAAAATTTTTTGCAAACTTACATAAAATTTCGTCAAGAAAAATGGCTTGTGTATGCAGATGTATGTTTAATGATTTTTTTGGCAGAAAAAGCTATTCTACACGTTCTCTTAGCGCCACAAAATTGTTGTACGGCGCACGCGTAATGGTACTGTTTAAAATCCAATTTGGGATACTTCCGCCTGGATCACCAAACATTTCATGTGTTATTTTTACCTCGCTTTTCAATCGCCTCGGCCATCGAGCTGTCGAGTAATGGATCACGATCGCGTGCCTGAAATGCCATGCC
>JBCCLS010000357.1:0-4460 GCA_039026835.1 Bacteroidota bacterium
ACAACATTGGCAATGGCAAATTTTGGTGTTCGTGGTAACTGTGGCATGTGCAAAGCAACTATTGAAAAAGCTGCCAAAAGTGTGGAAGGTGTTGCAGAAGCAACGTGGGATGTAAAAAATAAGAGCATTGCCGTTTCATACGACAAAGACAAATCTAACCTTAGCGAAATTCACAAAGCGATTTCAAAAGCAGGCTACGATACTGAACAAGCAATCGGAAACAACGATGCATATCAAAATTTACCACAATGCTGTTTATATGATAGAAATCAACCGATGAATCAATAGCAACTGTAATTTGGTACTGAACATTTATAGTTATTTGTGCATTCACTATTTTCGAGTACATAACTTGTAAAATAGCTTTCTTTTTGGGTTAAAAAAAGAACGAATTGTGATGTGCCGATTGCTATGTGTTGTAACAGATTTTCCGTACATTGAAAAGAAAAAATCATGAAAAAATTACTATGTGTTTTGCTTGCGGTGGGCTTGAGTTCTTGTGGTGAAAAAGAGATTGCTGCTTTTTCTTTACAGGGAACTGTAGAAGGATTTGAAGATGGAACAGTACTGCTTTTGCAACATAATTACAAAACAATTGATTCTACAACGATTACCAACAATACCTTTTCATTCCATACAAAACTTACAAATGCACCTATAGAAGCATGGCTGCGTGTTAAAGATCAGCCTTTGGCGAAGATGTTTTGGATTGAAAACAATCCGATGACCTTTGATGCTTCCAAAGCAAATTTTAGAGAAGCGACCATCACAGGTTCAGAAACAGAAAAGATCAGTGACGAATTCTACAAAAAGATTGAAAATGTATCGGATGAAGAAAGTACAAAAGCAGAGATTGCCTTTGTAAAAACGAATCCTGCTAGTATTATCAGTGCTTCCATGCTGTCTATGTATGCTACTTCTTGGGGAATTGAAACGACGCGCAAGCTGTACGACCAATTTTCACCTGAAAATAAAAATTCATTCTATGGAAAGGAAATCGCTAAATTCATTGAACTTGTCAAAGATCCAAAAATTGGAGAACAATATGTTGACATTGCGCTCAAAGATCCGCAGGGAACGATCAAAAAACTATCAGATGTACAAGGAAAAATCATTTTGTTAGAATTTTGGGCATCTTGGTGCGGTCCGTGCCGTAAGGAAAATCCAAATCTTGTCAACAACTACAAAAAATACCATTCGGAAGGTTTTGAAATTTTTGCTGTTTCATTAGACAGTCAGAAAAAAGATTGGGTAAAAGCTATTGAAAAAGATCAATTGACATGGCAACACGTATCTGACTTGCAAGATTTTAAAAGTGACGCAGCGCTTGTGTATGGAATTAATAGTATTCCCCAAAATTATTTAATCGCAGCAAATGGAACTATCATTGCGCGTAATTTACGAGGCGAAAAATTAACCAAAAAACTAGCAGAAATCTTCACAGAAAAAAACAACAACTTATAAACATATGACAGGAAAAATTGTATTGCTCATTGCAGCTTTGTACGGCGCATCAGGCATTATTTTTGGTGCGTTTGGCGCACATGCATTGAAAAAAACATTTACAGACGATTTACTCAAAAGTTTTGAAACAGGTGTCAAATATCAAATGTATCACGCACTTGCGTTGCTAATCATCGGATTTCAATTGTCGTTTACAGAAAGGCTTGAAACCAGTGCTGCTTGGTGTTTAATTGTAGGTACATTTTTGTTTTCATTCAGTATTTACGGTTTGTGTTTAAGCAGTGCCAAAGGCAAAAAACTCCGCTTTCTAGGTCCCGTAACTCCATTAGGTGGATTATTGTTGGTCATAGGTTGGGTGTTATTGGGAATTTCGTTTTTGTAATCCGCAACTTATTGCAAATACTCAGTGTAGGTCACTCTTTTCTTTGCTCCTATCAACTCAAAAGTACGTATTTTATAAAATGTTTCCTTATTGTAGTTGAGCGTATCTCGTGTATATGTTTGGGCAAATCGTATTTGAGTGTAAGTGAATAATCTGGCAGAAAACCATCATAGGTGTAGTCATACTCAATATTTTCAGCACTTTTAGGTAACTCAGGAAACCATGTGGTTTTCAAAATTTCTGAGTATTCTTGTATGGTGAGGTTTGCTGCTGTTCCGCCGTATGGATAGCTATCAAATGAATTATACTTTGACATCACACTGTTGCGAATATTTGCATGTATAATTCTATGATCAATAATTTCTATGCTATAATCCACATAAAAATAGCTGCTAATTCCTATAATCAAGTATGTTGATATTCTAATTCTTTTTTTGATATCATATAGCTGCTTTTTACGAAAAACAGTAACTGCTATTCGTATGACAATCAGTCCAAGAAAAGAGATTCCAATCAATTTAAGAAACTCAAAGAGTCGTATTCCTAAATTGAAGGCTACTTCGAACGGATCTGTCCAAATCGCTAGCAAAATCGTGAGCACAAGTAGATTCACAAAAATGATTTTAAGGTATTTTCTATATTTTTTAAACATGTGCTGTCTGATAGGAACGCCGCAACGCAGGCAAGGTTTTGTGGGAAGTAATCAATCCGTTGATAAGGTAGTTTCGTAAATGCTCCAAATCATCATGCGGAATGTATTTTGCCCATTTGGTTTCTGTAGTGATCATTTTGAGTTGTCGCAATACTTTGCGAGTGTCGCTTGCAGTTCTCAAAATGTAGTTGGAATTGTAGAAAGATTCGTGTTTGTGAAAGTATTCATATTTGTGTGTAAATTCACTTTTTTGGATAAAATATAGTTTTTCTACTTCATTGTCTTTGTAAAAATCTGTCCATTTGGCGAATCCAGCTTGTATCCCATTTGTATGATTATCCAAGGCTACTTGCAAACGCCATCTACAACTCGCAGCACGTCCCCAATGCGAGGAAATTCGGTATACACCATCGCTTGTGTAAAAATACTGACTCCCAGAACGACTCACGAAATCAGGTGTTTGATCTTGCAAGGTTTGAAGCGCCACTGCTTTGAATACACAATATGTATTTTTAAAAAAGTTCTGTTTATGATAATTTAATTTCGTCACAACGTTGTAATGTGTATTTTTGCGCAAAGAAGTGGTTTCAAACTTTTTCTTCAGGCTGTGAGTTTATCTTAATTTTGCTTTGAATTTGACTTTTTTCTAATCTAGCGACAGCTAGGTTACTAAAAAGGAGACATCAGACCAAAAATCTACAATTCTGGCTACAAAATAAAAAGAAAAAATCATTTCAAATTTACAAAACGCAACCCAAAGCAGTATGCAAAAAAATAAGTTTGGCACAATAAGTGGTTAATGTAGCGTTAATAGTAAAGAATAAACACCTAAACAATGAAGAGAATGAAAAAGATTGTATGTCTACTGATCGTAACGTGTATGTTTCAAGTCGTAGCGCACGCACAGAAATTACCATTCCAAGACGGGGAAAAATTGGTATTTACGGCCTCTTACAAAATGTCTGGTTTTTTAACAGACCTTGCGCAAGTGACTATGGAAACTTCACAAGTAAAAACTTCGTCCAACACTTTATTACACTTTAAATGTCGTGCCAATACATTTAAGAAATATGATTTCTTCTTTAAAATTCGCGATGTATACGAATCGTATGTAAGTAAAACTTCCTTATTACCTGCTTTGTATAAAAGAGATATTAGTGAAGGTAGCTATAAGAAAAAAATGAAGTATGTGTACAATCAGCGTAGAAAAACCATCAAAAGTGAGCAAATCAAACGAAGAGGCGACGGCACGGATTGGGTACTTAAAAAAGACTTTAGTTTTAGCAGCGGTGCAATGGATGTAATTTCTACTTTATACAATATACGTAATTTGCCTATTGACAATGCATCTGTAGGAGATTCAAAAACATTTACAATTATTTTTGATAGAGAGGAAACACCTGTAACCATCAAATATGCAGGAAAGGAAACCGTAAATGCCGGAAACTTGGGACAAAAACAATGTCACAAATTGCGCATCATTACCAACGGCGAATTTTTAAAATCGACCACACTTTGGATGACGGCTGATAACAACAAAGTACCTGTAAAAGTTGAGTTTACCATTCCTATTGGAAGTGGGATGATGCAATTGACAAATGCTTCGGGACTTGCTAACTAATTTTCATTAAAACCAAAAAAATAAACACCATGAGAACTTTTTGTATCATCTTAGGAAGTCTAGCCGCTGTGTTGGCTTTCTTTTCATCGTTTTTTCTTGATACGCTTGCTTTTATTCCTGTAATCGTAGGGATGATCTTAGGAATTGTTGCCTTATACGTATCCAAAAAAAATGGAATGCGCGAAAGTGTTCCAAAATTAATCATTGCGTTGTCGTTTTTGGCAGGAGCTATCACTACAATGAACTTATTTAGAGAAAATCAAGTAGCAGATGATGCCAATATTACACAAGAAGAAAAGGAAAAACAACAAAACGAAGATTTAAAAGAAATTGATTTAGAA
>JBCCLS010000358.1:0-4457 GCA_039026835.1 Bacteroidota bacterium
ACTGGTTCCTTCTTGGGATAGCGAACACTACAAAATGATGATGAGTCAAAACATTCCGTATCGACAATACTTAGAGTCTAAATGGTACTTAATGGTATTGGCTGTGATTGTTTCGTTTATCCTGAGTACGCCTTATATTTACTTTGGTTGGGATAAATATGCAATGATTGCTGCTGGTGCTTCCTTCAATATCGGAATCAACTCGTTTGTCACCTTATTTGGTGGTGCTTTAAATAGGATTCCTGTCAAACTCAACGAAAAAGCCAAAGCATTTGGCAATACCAATGGTTTCAATACCACACAATTATTAATTGCATTGCCAAAGCTATTATTGCCTGTTGCCATTTTTTACCTTCCGTATTACCTTACCGATTACAATATCAACGCAGGTATCATCATGCTAGCGATAAGCGGACTTGTAGGATTGATCTTTAAAGACTTCTTCTTAAACCAAATAGAAAAAGTATATCAGGTAGGCAAATACAAAACCATTGCGGCATTTGACGAAAAATAACAAACCTCTAAACATCGAAACATGATCTCAATAGAAAACATATCAAAAACATACGGACAAAACACAGTCCTCAAAATAGACACACTCGAAATTCCGAAAGGACAAAGTTTTGGTTTGGTAGGAAACAACGGAGCGGGAAAAACTACATTGTTCAGTCTCTTACTTGATCTTATTCAACCCACAACAGGGCAAATTAGCAACAATGGCGTTATTGTGCACCAAAGTGAAGATTGGAAACCATTTACCTCTTCTTTCATTGACGAAAGTTTCTTAATTGGCTATCTCACGCCAGAAGAATATTTCTATTTCATTGGCGATTTGCGAGGACAAAACAAATCGGATGTAGATGCATTGTTGGCACAGTTTGAAGACTTCTTTCACGGTGAAATTCTCAACCAGAAAAAATATTTGCGTGATTTGAGTAAAGGAAATCAGAAAAAAGCAGGAATTGTAGCGTCATTCATCGGAAATCCAGATATCATCATTTTGGATGAACCGTTTGCAAATCTGGATCCAACGACACAAATTCGCCTCAAAGGCATTATCAAAAAACTATCAGAAGACAAGCAAGTGACGGTATTAGTATCAAGTCACGACTTAATGCATGTTACTGAAGTATCTGATCGTATTGTGGTGCTTAACAAAGGCGAAGTTGTCAAAGACATCGTTACGTCCGAAGAGACACTCAAAGAGCTCGAAACGTTTTTTGCAGGTTCAGCGGTTGCTGCCGAAGAATAACAGGGACATTTCCACCATAAAAAAAGCAATACCCACATCTATATTGAGAAAACTCAAAATATGTGGGTGTTGCTTTTTCATTGCGTTTAGGTTGTGTGCTTTGCCACTGAAAACGTTAAAAATTTATCTAACCGAATTGGAGGTATTTAACATTTAAAAGGTTAATTGCAAACAGGGTACCTGTATTTTTACTGTATTAATGAGGAAGACCCATGCGTATACAAAAAAAGGCTATCCAACTGAATGAATAGCCTTTACGGAAAGTATGGTAACCTTTAATTTAGTTCTTGATGAACTTTTTGGTCATACTACCGCCACTGGAGTAGACCTTAAGGAAATACTCTCCACTCTGTAAATGCCCTACATAAACAGATACTAATTCTTTTTGTTGGGTTAAGACGAATTGCCCATTGATATTTATGATTTCTATTTTTTCTATGTTTTGTGTTTGATTTATATATAATGTATCAGTAGTTGGATTTGGATAGATGGAAAAATCAATAGTACTTTCTTCGGGTGTACTAAGTGTAGTAAACATATACGAGCTTATTCCTGAATTTCCTGCTATATTCGGATTCACTACATTTGGAAATACCGCTATGTTATCGTCGATCATATCGGCAGCCATAAAACTTTTAAGTGATGTGATGGTAGTTGCCAAAGCATCATCATTCTCCAAAATACGAATGTTACCCGAAGTAGGCGATTGGTTTAATTGAATCGTCACCATTGCTATCGGTTTTCCACTAGAAGGCGCAGATAGTGATACTGGACTTCCCAATGTTTCCGTAATTAAATAACCATCTACAGCAGTTTCTCCCACAGCATTTCCATCAAAGAATGTAGCATTGGCACTATTTCCAAGCGAAGAAACTAGGCTAGCAGTAACACCATCTGGTAGGAGAATGGTGAAACCGTAGCTTTGTACTGAGGTTGCAAAATGAGTTGTATTTGCGTTGGGGATAGCTGTTATGGTATAATTAAAACCACCATTGTCTACTAAGGAATAGGTATAACTTTCTTGGGCACTAACTATTGAACTTACGTTCAAGAATATTACTATTAGACTGTGTGCTATATATTTTTTCATGATGTATGTCTTTTTAATTAATCTTGCGGTAACTGTTCTATGATTTGATATGTACTAAAGTTTAAGAAGTTCCCCGGATGTGCGAGTACGTTTTGTAAGATGACTGGCGAATCTGGATTGGTTCCAGAATACTGAGTGCTTCCGTCCATATTGACATCGTTGTTGTCATAACCGCTTACGGCGAATGTTGGAAAGTTTAAAAAGTTTCCAGGATCATTTAATACTAACGAAAGAATGTTCGGTGTATCTGGACTTGTTCCTGAGTATTGCACTAAAGTATCATCATTTACATTTCCTGCCCCCATTCCCACAACACCAGAAGGCATCCCAAAACTAGTTTGTGCATTGCTTCCAAAAGTTACTGTAGAGCCGTCTCTGAAATCGACAATAGTTTCCGTAGCGCTTAAGGCAATACTACTTGCTGACATGATTCCTAAGTGGTTTCTATGTTTAATAACTACATAATAGTTTCTACTTTCTACATTAAATTCTACAGCAGTGCTACCATCAACCGAAACGACATCGCCGTCACGTTGTAATAGAGCGGATTGTGAAGCAAAAGCTGAAGTATTGTCTGTTGCATCACGCAATTCGATCCAAATCCAATCGACAATAGCATCAGCTCCTGTAGTATCAAACACAGTCGCTTCACAGGTTGCACTGTCTGCATATGGACTTGTGGTAGACAATAATCCATTTACGCGTAAATCGTCTCGCATAAGCGTTTCTTCACCTGTATTTGGATTGAGTGTTGCTCCTTGCAAGTATACTTTTGGGGCAATCAAAATACCGCAATCGCTCGCTTGTCCATCATCACTAATAGACCAACCATGTGTATTGATTAAATTCAATTGGTCTGCTTCACTGGTACAATATTGATTTTTTCCACCTCCAAAAATTAAGTTTTGAGGAATATCATCGATGCCATCGCCAGCAATACCACTGTTATCTGTATTCCAACCGATCAATGTTGCATCATAATTTGCTACAGACATTGCTACGCCTCCAGGACCTGAGCCAAACATACCTCGCAATCCAGAGTTTGAAAACCCTGTATCCATAATATTTCCTATATCCCAGTTTCCAAGGTTTTGATCAAAACTATCAGCGCCATCAAACATTTCATACATATTCGTCACACTACTCACATTCCAATTTCCAATATCTTGATTAAATAGTATGGCATTTTGAAACATATCATTCATCTGTGTTACGGCACCAACATTCCATCCGGAAATATCTTGATTAAACGCTTCGGCACCGCTAAACATAGCAGTCATATCTTCTACACTAGAAACATTCCACCCAGAAATATTTTGATTAAATACCAGATTATCTTGAAATAAATCTTCCATGTTTTGAACATTGGCTACATTCCAAGAAGAGATATTTCCATTAAATGCATTTGCCGTATCAAACATTTCATACATAGAGGTCACATTACTCACATTCCAACTATTTAAATCTTGATTAAACACCGATGCACTTGCAAAAACACCTTCCATATTGGTCACATTGCTTACATTCCAATTGTTTAAAGGTTGATTGAATGCAAATGCTTCGTAAAACATATACGAAATGGATTGCGCACTGCTCATGTCCCAGCTATTTAATGGTTGATTAAAGATGTCACAATCTTCAAAGGCTTCGCTAAAATCTTCCACATTGCTCACATCCCAATTGCTGATATCACTATTAAAAGAAATACAACCATCAAAGATTTCTACAAAACTGATTACGTTTGACAAGTCGGGTATATCTATGTTTGCATTGGTGATGGTAAGGTTGGCACATCTATGAAAAGCGCCTTCCATAGACGTCCATGGATTGTCTCCCCATTGCTCAACAGTCAATAATTTTTCAGCATTGTTACTTGTAGATCCGTCAAAGAAGATTCTTGGGAAGGTTCCAAAAATACTTACAGTATAGGTGCCAGCGGTTGTATAGGTATGTGACGCATCTCCAGTCACTCCATAGGCAATACTGCCATCGCCCCAATCAATAATATAATCGTAGGTTTCATCTGAAAACGTTGGAATTGTAATACTTTCATTAGCGGTTGTGGTTTGCCATGTGGTTATGAATGGACTTTCATTGTTTTTCACTAAAGAAAAA
>JBCCLS010000359.1:0-4437 GCA_039026835.1 Bacteroidota bacterium
CAGTATCTTCAACCAATCCAAGTTCCTTCAGTTTTGGATCCATCAAATAGTACAATCCAACCAAATCCGCTCTTCCTTCTTCCATAGTAGAAGCATAGTTTTTTAGGGTTTCTTTTGGTTGTCCTACGCCAGGATTAATTTGTCCAGAAGCATGCCCAATGACTTCGTGAAGAGAAGTATGCAATTTGTCTGCTAATTTCCCATACTTTAACTCTAATTCTAACTCTTCTTCATCATGAACAAATTCTTTTAATCGACCCGAACCTCCATTTTGATTATATGAATTAATGATATTTGCTAACGAAACAGACTTAGAGCCGTGTTGCTGACGAATCCAGTTGTTATTAGGCAAGTTGACTCCAATTGGTGTTTTTGGAGAGGCATCTCCAGCTTCTCCAGCTACATTTATAGATTTATACGAAATACCAACTACATCTTTCTTTTTATGACTTTCTATTAAAGGTGCGTTGTCTTCAAACCATTGTGCATTATCTGACAATACTTCCATTTTCTTAGACATATCGACATCTTTTACTTGAACAATAGTTTCATACGAACCTCTATATCCTTTTGGGTCGTTGTACACTTCAATGAATCCGTTGATCCAGTCAATATTTCCTTCTGTTGAGGTTGCCCAAGAAATACAGTATTGATCCCAAGTATCTAAACTTCCTGTTTTGTAATATTCAATTAACAAGCCCAACGTTTCTGCCTGCTTTTCGTTTTCAGCAACACCTTTGGCTTTTTCTAGCCAGTAAATAATTTTGTCAATCGCTTCGCCATACATGCCACCAGACTTCCATACTTTTTCGACTAATTTTCCGTTTTCACGAACTAATTTTGAGTTCAGTCCTGCTTCAATTGGTCTTCCTTCTGGGCCTTTGTATGCAGTTTTGTAAAATTCTTCTACATCCGCATTGGTAATATCTGGACCGTAAAAGTTTACCGCGGAAACCAATACATTGTCAACACCTGCTTTTTTGTTTACTTTTTTAGTGTCTTTATCATTAAAAATCACATCAAAAGCTTCTCCAGAAAGTTCTGTATTTGTGTCTGCTAATAAGCTTTTTAAGTATTCTTGAGAAAAACCTGCGGGTAATTTGTCATTTGAATTATGATGATGAATTCCGTTAGAAACCCAAACCATCTTAACATATTCTTCAAATGCTTGCCAATCTGGAATAGAACGATCGCCTTTGTAATTCACATAAATATTTTCAAGTGCTTTTCGGATCATTAAATTATGACGGTAGTTTTGATCCCATATAATATCTCTTCCCGAAAGTCCAGCTTGTGTTAGGTAATACACTAACTTTTTTTCTTTGAGCGTCAATTCGTCAAATCCAGGAATTTCGTAACGTAAAATATCCACATCGCCAAATTCTTCAACTTTGAATTCCATTTTACCGTTTTCGGCAACTTCTATAAATTGTGGTGCATACGCATCTTTCTTGGCTGTTTCTTGCTTTTTTTCTGCACAAGAAAAGAGTATTCCTGCCGCTAAGGCAACTCCTGCGATTGATTTTAATTTCATGTAGTTTGTTTTAGAGTTTTTGTTTGATCAACTGAAGTACGATCAACAATCAAAAGAACACATTTTGATGTGAAGCAATTCAGCTGTATTTAATTTGGTCGTTGCAATTGTACATTGAGCAACTCTCATTAGTCATTATATCATTACAATTCGAACAAAAGTAATCAATTCGAGAAAACATTAAAAATTTGTACATTGCGATACTAACTAATACACCTATACGACATGAAGATTTTAAAGTATGTACTATTATTGCTGCTTGTAGTGCTAGTTGCAGGCGCAATTTATGTAGCCACAAGACCCAATAGTTTTGAGGTTACTAGAAGCAAGGTAATCAAAGCTCCAGCGGCGATGATTTTTAACAATGTGAGCGATTTTAAAAATTGGGAAGTATGGAATCCTTGGATGGAAAAAGACTCTACAATTAAAGCGAGCTATCCTGAACAAACGGCAGGTATTGGCGGTTCGTACAGTTGGACAGGCAAAGATGGTGGCGGAAGCATGAAGAATATCGCCATGGTTGCAAACCAATCCTTAGAACAAGAATTAAAGTTTGATGATTTTGACCCAAGCACTGTTACTTGGAAGTTGGAAGAAGTAGAAGACGGAACCCATGTTACTTGGACAATGAAAGGTGACAATATTGGCTTTATGTTCAAAGCAATTTTGGCATTGTATGGCGGAATGGACAATATGGTAGGTCCTGACTATCAAAAAGGATTGGAAAATTTAGACAAAGTAATCACTGAGCAAATGAAAAACAATCCACCACAAGCTACATTCCGATTAGGAGAAGTAAGTCAAGGAGCGGTTTCAGGCAAACAATTTGCTGGATTTTATCAAAAAACTACTACGGATGCAGCCATTGAAGATATGACAAAACTGTTTATGGAATTTATGCCAAAAGCGGGCATGTATGGTGCTAGCAATCAATTGGATTACACGCCAGGTTCACTCTACACAAAATGGGATGAAGAAACCAAAGAAGCAGAGTTTTACATTGGATTGTTAGTTCATTCTACAGACAAATTACCAGCTTCGGACGGAATGACAATTATGGATGCGCCATCAGGTAAAATTGTAAAAATTTCCAAGTTTGGACCCTACGGAGTGGGCGATATGGAAGCACACGCCAAAATAGCGGAGTTTTTAGGCAAACATAAATTGGCGCCAGCAGGCATTGTTTGGGAATTGTATGAAAATGATCCTATGGAGGTAAAACCGGAAGATATACAGACCGACATTTACTACTTGGTAACTGCGGCAGAATAGATAACCAAAACCTTTTACATATAAGATTGTCTAAACTATATTCAAAATGAGTATTTTTAGACAATCTTTTGTTATAAAAAAGCATCTAGACTCTAACAGCGAAGCGATCTAGACTCTAGGTTCTAAAAGAAAACATCCAGACTCTAACAGCGAAGCGATCTAGATTCTAGATTCTAAAAGAAAACATCCAGACTCTAACAGCGAAGCGATCTAGATTCTAGATTCTAAAAGAAAACATCTAGACTCCAACAGCGAAGCAATCTAGACTCTAGGTTCTAAAAGAAAACATCTAGACTCTAACAGCGAAGCAATCTAGACTCTAGATTCTAAAAGAAAACACATGAAACAACTCTTACTCGTTTTTATTGGTGGCGGATTTGGAAGTACATTTCGGTATTTACTATCAAAATACTTGAATAGTCCTGCGGGCGGAATTCCGTATGGAACATTTGCAGCCAACATTCTAGGGAGTTTATGTATTGGAATTATTTTAGGATTTGCATCTAAAAATCAATCGTTTAGTGAACAATATACGTTATTATTAGCGACAGGCTTTTGTGGAGGTTTCACTACCTTTTCTACATTTGCATATGAAAATCACGTTTTTTTAAAGTCAGGTGATTTTCTATCATTCTTCTTATATACCATTGCGAGTTTTGTGATCGGATTTGCAGCCGTTTTTCTCGGTATATTTTTGGTGAAATACTTCTAATTTTTAATTCACCCCTAAAAATCATTAGAAATATTTTAGAAAAATCACTTAAAAATAAAATTACCCTAAAAAAAATAGGGGTAAAACTTAAAAAATGATAAAAATTAAGGTTTATACCCTGATTTTTAATACACATACTTATCTTTAGCTCGAAAATTCAAAAAACGAATAGTACTAATAATACCAATTTGTATTTAAAATGATGTTTTGGATGCGAAGCTGCTTTGGTATTGTTGGACGCGGTGAATCCTTTGCATAGCTGTGCTACGGAAAGTATTCGCAAGGAACAAGAATACCAAATGAGCGAGTTTATAAACACCATTTTAAGTGTAAATTGGTATAAAATAATAATTTGTGAAAAAGATCGAAGCAATCATTCGTAAATCGAAATTTGAAGATGTTAAAGATGCACTGCATGAAATTGAGGTGAACTTCTTTACATATTGGGATGTAACAGGTATTGGAAACGAAAAAAAAGGACATGTATATCGCGGCGTAAGTTATAGCACACGCGATATTGCACGCCGACATATCTCTATTGTCGTTTCCGATCACTTTTTGGAAAGAACCGTTAATACGATTCTGAAATATGCTTACACAGGCGAAGTTGGTGATGGAAAAATCTTTGTCTCCACTGTTGATGAAGCATATAGAATTAGAACAAAAGAAAACGGAACCTCTTCACTTCAATAATATTGTTTATGGATACTTCTTTATTTACCGCGAATAACGTATGGCTCTGGACTTGCTGCTACACGTACCGAGCGTCCAGTGGGAGAGGGGGGGACAGGCTTCGCGCCTCTGCGAGAATCGGGCAGTGCGGCCCGGCCTCCCCTCTCGGGGTCAAGGGAGGGGAAAGAAGAGCAGAGACCAGAGGTAGGCTGAGAGAAAAAGGAGGTGGGCGAGGGGGGAAAAAAAA
>JBCCLS010000360.1:0-4425 GCA_039026835.1 Bacteroidota bacterium
CCCAAAACTAAGCGAAGCGAATACACAAATCAACAAAAAGACAAACAAACAAATCAACGAACAAACGAATAAACATCAAAAAAAACATGAAAACAATATTTCACACAGCAAATAGCAGAGGAAAAGCCGATCATGGATGGTTGCGAAGTTTCCACAGTTTCAGTTTTGCACGCTTCCAAGATCCTGAACGCATGGGATTTGGACAACTACGCGTGTTAAATGATGATATTGTAAAACCAAAAATGGGCTTTGGAACGCATCCACATCAAAATATGGAAATCATCTCCATTCCACTCAGTGGCGCACTGACACACAAAGACAGTATGGAAAACAAACGTGCCATCACAGTAGGAGAGGTGCAGGTAATGTCAGCAGGAACTGGTTTGCAACATTCGGAATTTAACGACAGTCGCACCGATGAGGTTAACTTTTTACAATTGTGGATTCAACCACAAGAATTAGGTGTGGAACCGCGCTATGATCAAAAAGAATTTGATGAAAGCCAACGCAAAAATCAGTTTCAAATAGTCGTTGCACCAAAAGACAACGTAGTAGCGGATGCACTTTGGATTCATCAAGATGCGTATATCTCATTAGGAAACTTTGATGCTGCACAAACTGTAAAATTCACACTCAACAATCCTGTTCATGGAATATATGTTTTTCTACTAGAAGGTGAAATTTCCATTGGTGACGAAACGTTGACTGCCAAAGATGCTTTGGGAATTTGGGAAACAAACACAGTCAACATCACAATTCATAAAGACGCCAAAATTTTAGTAGTCGAAGTTCCTATGAATTAAAACATACTACCAAACACATACAACGTGGTAAAAGACTGTTTGAAACATTATTTTTTCAAACAGTCTTTTTTATTTTTAAGAAACGCAATTCAAAAACAAGCAAAAAAATAACTATATTGCAAAATATTATGCATGCATAACAAAAAACCAATACCATGGCAAACCTGACAGAAATTTTAAACATCAAACATCCGCTGATCATTGCTCCTATGTTTTTAGTATCCAATACCAAAATGGTCATAGAAGGGATGAAATCAGGTGTAGCAGGATGTATTCCAGCACTAAATTACAGGACTTTAGAAGAGTTGCGAGCTGCAATCAAAGAGTTAAAAGAAAATAGGGTAGAAGGTGGTTCTTTTGGTTTTAATTTAATTGTAAACAAATCCAATGTAAAGTACAAAGGGCAATTAAAAGTATTGTGCGAAGAAGGAGTAGATTTTATCATTACCTCGTTGGGAAGTCCTGAAGAAACCATTAAAAATGCACATGCTAGTGGAATCAAAGTTTTTTGTGATGTTACTGATTTGCGATTTGCTAAAAAAGTAGAAAGCCTTGGTGCAGATGCAATTATAGCCGTGAATAACGAGGCTGGTGGACACAGAGGAAACTTATCTCCTGAAGCTTTAATTAGAGAACTTACCGAAAATTGCAAGCTTCCTGTCATATCTGCGGGTGGAGTTGGAAACAAAGAACAATTACAAGAAATGTTGTCTTATGGCGCGGTGGGAGTTTCTGTAGGAAGCCCTTTTATTGCTTCTCAGGAATCTGCTGTGACAGATGAGTATAAACATGCCTGCGTTGACTACGGCGCTGATGATATTGTGATGACAAAACGAATTTCAGGAACACCTTGTACCGTAATCAATACGCCGTATGTTCAAAAAATTGGTACTGATGAAACGTGGCTAGAAAAAATTCTGAATAAAAATAAAAAACTCAAAAAGTGGGTAAAAATGATTCGTTTTTCATTGGGAATGAAAGCTACCGAAAAAGCGGCATTACAAGCTACTTATAAAACAGTTTGGGTAGCAGGTCCAAGTATTGAGTATACCAAAGCAGTACAACCCATTCAAAAAATCATTGCTAATTTTGTATAATTAGCATGCACAATAAAACATATACTGTGTAGTACTTTTTTAATACTGTATTCTTTTTAAATAATTACAGGATACATTTTCAATGCATTGTTTTTCTCTGGCAAAACAATATAAGTTACGATCATTTTTACTATGATCATCACGTGTATGTTGGATTTTTATACAAATACATTCGTTTTGAATCAAAAGTATAATTCTTACAAAACCATGCATTTGATTTTTAGAAAGAATGTACATACATAGAATTGTACTATCTTTAATCAACCACAAAAAAACCTACATCAATGAAATACAAACATATTTTTGAACCGCTGGATTTAGGATTCACAACACTTAAAAACCGAGTGTTAATGGGTTCTATGCATACAGGTTTGGAAGAAGGAAAAAACGGATTAGAACGTCTTGCTGTATTTTATGGAGAACGAGCCAAAGGTGGCGTAGGATTGATTATTACAGGAGGAATGGCGCCAAGTGTACGCGGTTGGTTATCACCTTTTGCTTCGCGAATGAGTACAAAAACCCATGCCAAAAAGCATAAAATAATTACAGAAACCGTACATAAAAATGGTGGAAAAATATGCATGCAAATTCTACATGCAGGTCGCTACGGATACCATCCACTAAATGTAGCGCCTTCAGCCATCAAAGCGCCAATTACGCCATTTAAGCCTAAAAAACTAAGCAGTAGAGGTGTTAAAAGAACTATTAAAAGTTTTGCAAAATCTGCAGAATTGGCAAAATTAGCAGGCTATGATGGTGTGGAAATCATGGGTTCAGAAGGCTATCTCATCAATCAGTTTATTACTGAAAGAACAAATAAACGTACGGATGAATGGGGCGGAAATTATGCAAATAGAATGAAATTCCCTGTCGAAATTATCAAAGCAGTACGGAAAGCTGTTGGAGAGGAATTCATAATCATTTATCGTTTGTCTATGCTCGATTTGGTAGAAAAAGGAAGTAGTTGGGAAGAAGTAGTTGCCCTAGGAAAAGCCATCGAAAAAGCAGGAGCAACCATCATCAATACTGGAATTGGTTGGCATGAAGCACGAATCCCTACGATTGCTACTTCTGTACCAAGAGCTGCTTTTACGTGGGTTACTGAACGTATGAAAGCGGAAATTAGTATTCCGTTGATTACTTCCAACAGAATCAATATGCCAGATGTTGCAGAACGCGTGTTGGCTGACGGACATGCGGATATGATTTCCATGGCGCGTCCGTTTTTAGCAGATTCTGATTGGGTTAACAAAGCTGAAGCAGCAAAAGAAGACGAAATTAATACTTGTATTGCGTGTAATCAGGCATGTTTGGATCATGTTTTTAGTAGAAAAGTAGCAAGCTGTTTGGTAAACCCGAGAGCATGTCATGAAACAGAATTTGATTATTCTCCTGCGGAAGTCAAAAAGAAACTCGCTGTCATTGGTGCTGGACCTGCGGGATTGGCAGCTGCGACAATTGCAGCACAACGCGGACATGAAGTCACACTATTTGACGATCACTCAGAAGTGGGCGGACAGTTTAACATTGCCAAACAAATTCCAGGGAAAGAAGAATTTTATGAAACCATTCGTTATTTCAACAAACAAATTGAATTGCATAAGGTAGAACTGCGATTAAACAAACGTGTGACAGCAGATGAACTTGCGCAAGACAATTTTGACGAAATCATTCTCGCAACAGGAATCACGCCGAGAACACCTAAAATACAAGGTATTGAACATAAAAAAGTACTCAGTTATCTAGACGTTTTAAAACACAAAAAACCTGTAGGAAACCGTGTAGCTGTCATTGGAGCTGGCGGCATCGGATTTGATGTTTCTGAATACTTATCGCACGAAGGCGAAGCTACCTCACAAAATATTGATGCTTGGTTGGCAGAATGGGGCATTGATAAAACCCTAGAAGCGCGTGGCGGTATAGAAAACATGAAACCTGATTATCACAGTGCAGCTCGCGAAATATTCATGTTTAAGCGTAGCAAAGGAAAATTTGGAGGCAATCTAGGAAAAACCACAGGCTGGATTCACAGAATGAATTTAAAAAAGAAAAATGTTAGCTTCATCAACGAGGTACAATACACCAAAATTGATGATGAAGGATTGCATTACACACAAAATGAAGAAGCCAAAGTCCTTGATGTAGATAATATCGTCATCTGTGCGGGGCAGACTCCTTTAAAAGAACTATTAGCGCCTCTACAAGCCAAAGGAATCACTGTACATGTCATTGGTGGTGCTGATCTTGCCGCAGAATTGGATGCTAAACGCGCCATTGATCAAGGAAGTCGCTTGGCTGCTAGTTTATAGGTTAGATTTTTTAGGTTTTGGATGTTCAATCGCTTTGCTTTTGGGTATTTTTTTGCGAAAAAACATCAGTATATTTAAATTAAACTTTTCAAATTTGTCCAAACTGAAAACCACTGATTTATTAGTTAATTTTAACGTGAGTTCGACATAAGAAATCATATTATAATTTATAATTCACTGAAAAATAAACAATTGTCAGTTCGAGCATTATCGAAG
>JBCCLS010000361.1:0-4403 GCA_039026835.1 Bacteroidota bacterium
AATTGCCACTCGCCCAACCTACGATTTCTAGACATTTATCAGAATTGAAAAAAGTAGGTTTGATAAAGGGAGAAATTTCAGGGAAAAATATTTGCTATTGCATCAATTCGCAGAAATGGCAAGAAGTCTTGCAATACATGGAGTTGATTACAAATTCCTTATCACACACAAAAAAATGTTAACTATTTAAAACGAACTTATGAAACTATCAGAAGTAAAAAAACAGCTTCAAACTATAGAACAACTTGATTTTTATTTACCAGATTCACGCAAAGTAGAAAGCCATTTTCACGTTACCGAAGTAGGCATGGTTGAAAAACGTTTTATTGACTGCGGTGGTGTTGTACGCAATGAAAAAGTAGTCAACTTTCAGTTGTGGTCTGCCGATGATGTAGATCATCGATTGGAGCCTAAAAAGTTGATGAATATTATTGAACTTTCTGAAAAAGTCTTGGGTATGGAAGATTTGGAAGTTGAGGTAGAATATCAGGCGCAAACTATTGGCAAATATGGGTTGGATTTTAAGGACAATCACTTTGTATTAACCACCAAACAAACCGATTGCTTGGCAAAGGATAATTGTGGGATTCCAGCACAAAAACCAAAGATGAAGCTTTCTGAATTGCAAGCGCAAATGAACAGTTGCTGTGATCCAAATTCTGGGTGTTGTTAAGATAATAGAGTTTGAGTTTAGAAATTAACATCTATGTACACTTTACTCTAAAAGAATTATTTGTTAGTTCAATTTCTATGATACGTCATCATGAGGAACAATAGTGACGTTGTGATCTGTGTATTCTAAAAACATAACTGTTATTTGAAGACACAGATTGCTTTGTCATACTTCCGCGCAATGACGTATCATTATGTATTGTAAAATTTTAAATAACCATTTATCTGCACGAACTCACGTTATATTAAAAAAAACTATACCTTTGGCGCAAATTTTTAGACTGAAGCGATTTAAACTTTTTGTTTTGTAGCGAGAATTTTAGATTTTTTGATCTGATGAAGCCTTTTTTGAGCAACATAGCCTTAGCTACGTTTCGACAAAAAGTCAAAATCAGGACAAAATAATATAAATTCAAAGCCAGAAGAAAAAGTTTAAATCACTTCACCATTAGTAGAAACAAAATTTGAACAATGGATAAAGAACTTACAATTGTCGTTCCTGTTTATAATGAAGAAGATAATTTAGAACGAGTTGAGAAAGAATTAGGTGACTATGCCAATTCCGCTAAAATTCCTGTCAAAGTATTGTTTGTAAATGATGGTTCCAAAGACAAAAGTCAGGCAATGATTGAACATATCTGTGCTGATAGCAACGTGTTCAATTTTATCAGTTTTACTGAAAATCGTGGACTAAGCGCTGCAATTAAAGCCGGTTTTGATCATACAGAAACAAACTTAGTTGGCTATATTGATTCTGATCTACAAACTGCGCCTGCTGACTTTGATTTACTCTTAGAACATATTGGTGCATACGATTTGGTAACCGGCGTTCGTGCCAACCGAAAAGATTCGTTTGTCAAAAATATGTCTTCCAAAATTGCCAACGGTATTCGTAGAGCGTTTACTAAAGATGGCATGGACGATACAGGTTGTCCACTAAAAATCATCAAAACTGACTATGCAAAACGCATTCCTATGTTTAAAGGATTACACCGTTTTTTGCCAGCGATGATTTTACTCCAAGAAGGAAAAATTAAACAAATTCCTGTGCAACACTTTCCCAGAATTGCTGGCGAAGCCAAATACGGTTTATGGAACCGTTTGTTAGGTCCGCTCATGGACTGCTTTGCCTATGTATGGATGAAGAAAAAGTACATCAACTATTCTATTGCTAAGAAAGGATGATGACTTGGCTCATTTATGGAATTGGTGGACTTGCGCAATTGTTATTTTCGGCAAGAACACTGTTGCAATGGATCATTTCGGAACGAAATAAAAAGGTGTTGACGCCAGCTTTATTTTGGAAACTCAGCCTCATTGCTTCCTTCCTACTCTTTGTATACGGTTATTTACGAAATGATTTTGCTATCATGCTCGGACAAGTACTAACCTACTTTATTTACGTGCGAAACATGCAATTGCAAGGCGAATGGAATCGTATGCATCTGCTTATCCGAATATTTATCATCATCTTTCCGTTGATCATCATTACCATTGGATACAATAATAACAAGCAAGATATTTACAACTTATTAAACAGTGAAGACATTCCAGATTGGTTGTTGTATTTGGGCATCATTTCTCAAATAATGTTTACCTTACGCTTTGTATATCAATGGGTGTATTCGGAGCGAAAAAAAGAATCTACGTTGCCATTAGGATTTTGGATGTTGAGTTTATTTGGAGCAAGTTTGATTTTTGTATATGCCATTTTTAGAAAAGATCCAATTTTGATTGCAGGCCATACCTTTGGTATTATCACGTATGTTAGAAATATAATGCTTTTAAGAAATTACTCATGAATTTGGTACACGAGAAAAATTACGTTTGGATACTCATTATCGTATGTTTTTTTATCTTTTTTATGAATTTGGATGTCTTGTATCCGAACATCATGGAAGCCAGAAACTTTATTACCGCGCGTGAAATGGTGACAGATGACAATTGGTTGCTCACCACCATGAACGGCGAACCACGCTACGAAAAACCGCCTTTACCAACTTGGTTAGCTGCCTTTGCCGGCATGTTATTTAGTTTTGATAATGTCACAGCATTGCGCATTCCTTCTGGAATTATTACACTGATTTTGGTCCTTTTTTCCTATCGTTTTGGCATGTATTTCTTGAAAGACAAACGACAAGCCTTTGTAAATAGTTTGATACTTGCGACTTCATTTTATGTGGTTTTTGCAGGTAGAAACGGGACTTGGGATATTTTTGCGCACGGTTTTATGATCATCGCGATTTATTATATATTTCAATTTTTTTCGGCTGATGATAAGATTTGGCGTAATGCCTTGCTTGCAGGAATATTTATGGGATTGTCCTTTATGAGCAAAGGACCTGTCTCACATTTTGCATTATTCTTACCATTCATCATCGCATATAGCATCGTTTACAAATACAGTAATTTTAAGAAAAAGTGGCTTCCGTTGATCGGTCTCATAGTGGTAACTGTCCTGATTTCAGGTTGGTGGCCAGCCTATATCGGCACTGTTGATGGGGAAACAGCGACAGCTATTGCAAACAAAGAAACGACCGCGTGGAAAAACCGAAATGTGCGTCCTTTCTATTATTATTGGAGCTTCTTTGTACAATCAGGTGCGTGGACTGTAGTGGCGTTTGTAAGTTTGTTGTATCCGTATTTAAAAACGCGCGTAACCAATATAAAAGCCTATAAGTTTAGTTTATTTTGGACGCTGGCATCTGTGATTTTACTATCGCTGATTCCGGAAAAAAAATCACGTTATTTATTGCCCGTATTGATTCCGTTGGCATATACTACTAGTTTTTACATCATGTATGTTTTGAGAGCTTTTAAAGATGAAATGCAAAAATTAGAACGCATTCCTATCTTCCTAAACTTCGGTTTGATCGGATTGGTTGGTGTAGCCTTCCCAATTGCTGGCTATATCATATTAAAAGACAACCTCACTGGATTTTACACGCCATTTGCCATTACTTCGATTATTTTGGTTATGATTGGCTTCTTTCTTTTAAAATATATCATTCAGCGAAAAATTCATCTGGCTTTTTACTTAGTGATTGGCTTTTTAATGACAGTTGTTACGTTTGGTTTTCCGCTGGCAAATGCTTTTTTAGATAATCCGAAATACAATTCGCTTCGAGAAATTTCTAGCAAAGCAGAAGCAGAACAGATTCCGGTGTATATGTTCAATATTCAATCACCAGAATTGGTTTGGGATTATGGAGGAAAAGTGCCGTTATTACACAGTCACAAATTAATTCTACCACAAGAAACTACCTTTAAAGCATTGGTAATGATTGGCGCTAAGGAAAGTCTGGAAAAAGCATTTCCTAAAGCAAAAATCACCTATGTAGAAACTTTTGATCTCAATCCTATCGACAGCACTAAAAGTGATTATAAAGATCGTCTGCGTTCCGATATGTATTTGGTGGAGCGTGGTTATTAGGTGTTAGGTATTAGGTGTTAGGTATTAGGTATTAGGTGTTAGGTGTTAGGTATTAGCAAACCTACTTTTTCATTTTATATTTTGCGGTTTTATATTTTACATTTTTTCTGTTTGATGGTGAATGCTGAATGCTGAATGCTGAATGTTAAATTGTTTTTTGAAACGTAAACTCATAAACTTATAAACTTTTCAACTTCATTTAGTTAAATTATGAATTATTCTTTGAAACATAAACTCCTAAACTTATACACTTTTCAACTTCTTTTAATTGAATGTTGAATCATCTTAAGAAACTGCC
>JBCCLS010000362.1:0-4397 GCA_039026835.1 Bacteroidota bacterium
ATTTCTAACAGATTCCCGCCAAAGAGGGAACGAGTCTAATAGCGCAACGGTCTAACATCTATAAAAGACTACCAAGTGTAATTCTTACGTGCTGCTTGTGTTTTAATCGCTTTGATCATAGCACTTTCCAAATCGTCTTTTCCTTTTTCTTTGCTCTTGTCTGCAATATATTGTCTACGCTTTTCATTCAGTTCGCGAATTTTTTGTTGAATTTCTTTGCGTTCTTTTTGTTTTGCAGCAACATAGGCTAAAATTTCGTCCTTATTTTTATCTTTCAATGCTTCAGGTAATTCTTGCTTGGAAAGTTCTTCTACTTTTACAGAATCATTGGCAATTCCGTCAACCAAATCCCAAGAAGAATTGGTATAGAAACTAGAACTCTTTGAAACGGCTCTGTCTACCGCAATTTCTGCATTGATAGAACCTGCATTGTTATCCTGTCTTGCTTGTTGTGTTATTTTGTAGTTGCCACGCGAACCATATGCGATGTAAGTTGAATTCAATCCCGTATTGTATTCCATAATCTTTTTGTCGTACGGAGTTTCTACATACGCTATACGTTTGTTATGCGCAATGGTCATGTAATCGCCTTTTCCAAGTCTGGCACCATCTTTCCACATGCCTGAAATTCCTGTTTGATAATCTCCACAAAAAATAGTGTTGATCACAACATCTTTTTCACAAGCATTTGTAATTGCGTCTTTGTAATGTACACGACCTTGTGTAAAAGGTTCGTTTCCTGCAATAAAAAGTAGCTTCAAATCCTTTGCATTGCTTCCCCAATTCAATTGATCTAAAGATGTCTGAATTACATGTCCGCAAAACTCACTTCCGCCGCGTGTTGTCAACGAAAATAATTTCTCAGATATTTCATCTAAATCATTACTAAAGCCCAAGACTTGACGTATATAGCCTTCTTCTGATGACAAATTATCGTTCCCGTATTCGTATAAGGCAATTTCTAAATTGGGTTTTTTATCATCGCACCTAGCGTATGACAATTCGTTGATAATTTCCCATAATTGTGCTTTTGCCTGATGAATCAATCCGTCCATGCTATTGCTGGTGTCTAACAACAATGCCACTTTAATCGTGTTTTTTGGTGTTGTTTCTAGTGTTTTTGTCATTACACTAGTGTCTGTTTCTGTTTCACTCAATAACGCAGTATCTGCTTTCGAGTTTCCTTTGCAAGACATTGTCAGTAACAATACACTTGCTAATAATACGTGTACTTTTTTCATTTTTTACTCGTTTTTTGTTGTTAATTCAAATCTGGTGAGGATACTGGCGGTTAGGTTAATTTTTTGAAATGTTAAATTTGTAATTTCTGGAAGTATGGTTCGTTGACGATAATTAGATATTGAACCTTGCCCTCTGATTGTAATAGTATTTGCATTATAATTTAAATTAGGTTCTTGTTTTTCTATTAAGAGTGCTTTTCCAATTTCTTGATCAATCGCTTGTGCATATTGTACTGCTTTTTCTTTGGCAACTTTTAACGATTTAATCTTGACGTCTCTTCGGAGTTTTTCAAGTTCAGAATGACTTACTTTTTCTATACTTGCATTGGTGATGTTTAATCGGTCTAATGCTAAAAATACCTTTGCCAAGGTAGCGCCATCATTCACGATAAGTTGATATGTTTTTATTTTTTCTACGCCATTGCGTTTTAAAAAGTAACGTTCGTAATTTCCTTGAAAATTCGCAACAGAAACATTTTTATCAGTATCAATTCCTAAACTTTTCAGATTGGTGAGGAGCAATTGTTCTTGTTCTTCTATTGTTTTCTTGTGATTTTTCTCAGTAAGTTTGATAGAAACATATATCTCATCAGGAATCACTAACATTTCAGCAGTGCCCGTAACTTCAATATAATTCTGATCAATAAAGTTTTTTCCGTTCTGTGCCATCACATAAAAAGGACCACAAAGAATAAAGGCGATAACAATGGTTAAGTGTTTCATGCTGTATTAATTACTAGTGTTTAATTCCTTTACGTCAATATTGCCATCAGGAGAAATCACATAGTACTTGTGTTCGGTTTTGATTTCTGTTTTTGGCTCCTGTTTTTGTTCTTTTGGCTTTGGCGAATACACCAATTTAATCTGCATTCCTACCTGAACAACAGGTTCTAAAATGGCAGGATTTAGGACGATATCGTAATTTTCATATGAAATAGGCTGATAGTAATACGAAGTTTGCTTTTTAGCTTTGGTAACGCCTTTATTTTTCTTTAACGCTTCAAAAGAAACGCTGTTATACGCTTGATAACTACGGTAAAAATCTTTTGGGAAATAGCAGTATTTATCATCTGCCATTATTGCGTTATAGTCCGTCAAATCAAAACCTAGCAGTTTGTAGTATTCTTTTTCCTCCTTTATCAAAGACAAAAGAGAGGTTTGTAATTTTTTATATACGTCGCGAATATTCTCAATAAAATAATCAACTTTGACCAAGTTGTAAATTTCATTGGCTGCACAAGCTGCTAAAATCTTTTCAAATTGTTGTGTCTTTGTAAATTGAATGTGTATGTTTTGCTGCAGTTCAAAACCTTTTGGAACTTCGTTGTATTTTTTGCTAAACAACTTTTTCTGTACTTCAATTTCATAGACTGGCACAAAAGAAATCACATCAATTGCGATATCATCTTTTTGTATGCCAACGTTGAGCAGTGTTTTCCGAACGTTGTCAATGCGTTCGTTGACAAGTTTGTGTGTTTCTTCCGCAGTCGGTCCTATTTGCGATATGTTAAAAATTGCTGTATACGACGTTGCTTTTGCGTTGTATAAGGCATGTACATCAATTACGATAGAAGCGCTTGGGTTTACATTTCTTCTAGTATTTGTAGATTGCGGTCCATGGATTTGGGCATTGCCTTTAGAAGTGGCAATATTTTGTCGCGAAATATGTGTATTGTAATCGTAATTTCCTTTGTGCTGTGCGAAAATAAACTGGGAAATGCACAAACAATATAAAAGTGTTATTTTTTTCATCTGTCTTTTTAAATTTCCCTTAAAAGTACCTGCAAAGAAATCTGAAAAAAACCGCTAATGAGTTAACTGTAAGCTCGAATGAGTAAACAAATTCTTTCCATGAGATAAACCTGCAAAAAAATATGGAAAAGTGCTGAAAAAGTAGGTTTTAGCAAACGTTACATTTTACTATATCAACGAAAGTACGTAAGTTTATCACTCTTAAGAAGAATGATGAAACAAAAATTTGCTATACTATTGCTATTTTTCTGCTTGTTTTCGTTTCAGGATGTGGTGGCGCAAAACAATCCTGCAGATCGAAAAGATAAGTTTGTAGCGTTTAGTGTACGAGGTGAAATTAGAGGAAAAAACAATAGAAAACCAGTTTCTGATGCTACCATACGTATTGTAGGCGGGAAAACGGTCAAGACCGATAAGAACGGTTTTTTTAGACTTATGGTGCGCATAGGTGATCAATTGGTGATTGAACATCCAAGTTTTGGCAAAGAATTTTATGCTATTACTAGTGACGAACCTATTTTGGTACTTGTTGATGGTTTTGGTGAAAAAACGAAAGCTGCAAGTTCATTTGGTAGGCAAAATCGAAAATCTAATTTGGCACAGCACAAAATTATGCTAGATTCTGCAGTGTCTCTAAAAAAGAAAGATATTGAAAAAAGTATTCAGTATGTAGAGCAAGCTCTTGAACATTTGTATGATGCCAACGATGAAAAACAATTGTCAGATTCATATGAAGTACTGGGAGACATTTATGTGTACTGGAAACAATACGATTTGGCGATTAGCAATTATCAAATTGCCCTAAATACCTACAGCACTACTCGCTTGTGGATTTCACTTGGAAAAACACAGTTACTCAATCAAGATTATGACGAAGCTATCAAATCATTTCAGCGAATTCTGCGAAATAACCTATCGAGTTATCAGCGAATTACAGCATATGAAGGTTTGGGCGATGCTTTCAAAGCATTAGGAAATTATAAAACTTCGCTTGAAAATTATACAAAAGGATTAGACATTGCAAAAGCAGATTTAATTACGCCAAAAATTACTGACTTAAATTCCAAAATTGCAGACAACTATGCTGCGACAGGCGATACCAATGCTGCTGAAAATTATTATAACAATTCGCTCAATTTAGCCCAAGAACAAAATCTAAAACGCGCTATTGTGGAGCAAGATCGTGTGGCTGATTTTTACAATTCTAATAATTTATACAGTAAAGAAATTCAACTGCGAAAAAAGAATTTGGAAGATTTGGAAAAATCAGGTTCAGAAACACAAGTTGCCAAAGGTCCTTTAAATGATTCTGTCGTTGTTAGCTCGCAGCGAATTAACTATACAATTGGAAATGCATTTCTATTACCTGAAAAATACGATGAAGCACTGCCATACTTAGAAAAA
>JBCCLS010000363.1:0-4395 GCA_039026835.1 Bacteroidota bacterium
CCAATCTCGCGAAAGCTATACATCCGCAAACAGAAGCATACGTATTATACACCTCAGGATCTACAGGAATGCCAAAAGGAGTATTGCAACTTCAAAAAAATGTATTGCACTACATTCGTGTATACACAAACGCAACTCACATTTCTGAAAAAGACAATCTCAGTGTATTTTCAACCTACACATTTGATGCTTCTGTAAAAGATATGTACGGAGCCATTCTAAATGGAGCAACCGTAAGTATGTACAATATTATTGAAAACGGTTTGCAGCAACTATCAAATTGGTTAACAAGTCAACAAATTACCATCATGCACATGGTTCCTACGTTGTACAGACATTTTATCAAAACCTTATCAGCCGAAACCACAATCAATACAGTTCGTTTATTAGACTTAGGAGGAGAAGCCTGTTACAAATCTGATGTAGAAATATTCAAAGCAAATTTCTCAAAAGATGCTTTGTTGGTAAATGATTATGGACCAACAGAAGCAACCATCATTGCACAAAAATTTATTAGTCATGCAACAGAAGTGCCTAAAAACAATGTGGCGTTGGGGAAACCAGTTATTGATACAGAAGTATTTATTTGGGATGAAAACCACCGTGAACTTGGCATATACCAAGAAGGTGAAATTGTATTTAAAAGTGACTATCTCTCTGTTGGATATCTCAATAAAGAAGCGCAGACGAATACTGTTTTTCTCGCTTCCGCAGATGGAACGCATCGGTACTACAAGTCGGGCGATATTGGAAGACTATTGCCAAACGGGGAAATAGAGTTTTTAAACCGAAGAGATTCGCAAGTAAAACTCAATGGACAACGTATAGAACTTTCTGAAATAGAATACCAATTAGAGCAATTGGAAGCTGTCAAAAAAGTAGTTGTCATAGTAAATACGATCAACGAAACACAATATTTGACGGCATACATACAACCTGTAGAAACTATCAATGCTGATGAAATCAAAATAGCATTGCAGCAACAATTGCCAAACTATATGATTCCTTCTATCTATATGTTTATGGAAGAATTTCCATTGACGCGAACAGGAAAAATTAGCAGAAAAGAATTGCCTCATCCGACACTTTCAAACTTAAAAACACAGGATTATGTTGCGCCAGAAAGTGAGACAGAACAAGCATTGGTACAAATCATTTCAGAAATATTGGCAATTCCAACCGAAGAAATAGGAATCTATGATAGCTTTTTTGAATTAGGAGCAACCTCTCTCAAAATATTAGAATTGACAAACAAAGTCAATCAACAACTCAACATAGCATTGCGTCCAATCGATTTCTTTCAATCGCCAAATGTACATGCCATCACCAACAAAATTGTCAACAACGACACAAACATTGAAGACAAAGTAGAAGAAGACTTGTCAAACAAAGTAGACGAATTACTTGATCTAATCTAAGTTTCATGAACAAAAACATCAACAAAAAAGACATCGCCATCATTGGCATGTCGGGTGCATTTCCAGGCAGCGAATCTATTGCGGATTTGTGGAAAAATATCATTGGAGAAAAAGAACTGATCCACTTTTACTCTGATGAAGAATTGCAATCTTTTGGAATTGAAACAAAAGAACCGAATAAAATTTATGCGGATGCATTCATGCCAAATTCAGAAACTTTTGATTACTCCTTTTTTGGGTTCTCAAAAGAAGAAGCGATTTACATGGATCCACAAACCCGAAAATTCTTTGAAGTTGCTTGGTCAGCCATCGAAGACGCAGGATATGACATTGAACGAACAGACAAAAAAATAGGTGTATTTGCTTCGGCAAGTGACAATATCAATTGGAGAGCTTTTGCAAACTTTTCAAAAACAAAAACGCTCAATCCGTTCTATTTGGGACAGATTTCTAACAAAAACTATCTCAACACCTTACTTTCCTACAAACTAGATTTAAAAGGACCGAGTTACAATATCAATACTGCTTGTTCTAGCTCATTAGTGGCGGTGCATTTAGCGTGTAGACATTTATTATTACGAGAATGCTCTATGTCAATTGCGGGCGGTGTTCGCATCACGTCTACTCAAGAACGCGGATATGAATACAAAGAAGGAATGATTTTATCCAAAGACGGACATTGTCGTGCTTTTGATGCGGAAGCCACAGGCGCAGTATTTGGAGAAGGAGCAGGCGTAGTCGTCCTAAAAAGATTGGAAGATGCATATGCAGACAAAGATCATATCTATGCTGTTATCAAAGCTTCAAGTACCAACAATGACGGTGCTAACAAAAATGGCTTCACTGCACCAAGTGTAGAAGGACAGTACAATTGCATTCGACAGGCACAAAAATTTGCAGCCATAGCACCCAATACAATCAATTTTGTAGAAACACACGGAACCGGAACGAATTTAGGTGACGGTATTGAAATGGAAGCGTTGAACTTGGCATTCGATTCAAAACAACAAAAAACCTGTGCTATTGGAAGTATAAAAACCAATGTAGGACATTTAGATGCAGCTTCAGGCGTCACAGGATTGATCAAAGCTGCGCTAACGGTACATCACAAACAATTTCCAGCGAGTTTACATTACAAAAAGCCAAATCAAAATATCAAATTTGAAGATGGACCATTTTATGTAAATACCAGCACACAACAATTACACAATAACGATCGTATTCGTGGAGCAGTCAGTTCGTTTGGAATGGGCGGAACCAATGCGCATGTCATTGTTGAAGAAGCACCAAGCTACGAAATTGACAAAACACGCACTACAACGGCAGATTTTTTACCATTTTCTGCAAAATCTTCAAAAGCACTTGCTAGATATGAACAAAAAATTCAGGCATTTCTCCATGAAGATACAAAACCCATAACAGATGTGTGTTACACATTCAAAACAGGAAGAAAGCCTTTACAATACCGCGGATTCTTTCTTTTGGAAGGAAATCAAATTAAAAATATACATACTACGAGTGAACCAAAAAAGTATGATGAAATTACATTTTTATGTACAGGACAAGGTTCACAATTTGCCAAAATGGCCGCTTCATTTTATGAAACCACACCATATTTTAAAACGTGGATAGACAAAGGTTTGTCTGTGTTGCAAACAATTGATCAAACCGATTACAGCGCCATTTTATTCCATGAAAATGATAAAATTGACGATACACGCTATGCACAACCCTTATTATTTTTGGTAGAATATGCACTCGCAAAAACCTTTATGCATTGGGGAATTGTTCCAACACGTATCATGGGACACAGTTTGGGAGAATATGTTGCAGCGGCAATTAGTGGTGTATTCACATTTGAAGAAGGGTTAGCAATACTCGTAAAAAGGGCGACACTCATGCACAGTGTAGCAAAGGGAAGTATGCTAGCTGTATTAGGCAATGTAGAAACCTTAACAAGTTTACTACCAACGGAAGTTGACATCGCAGCAAAAAACACAACGAATAGTATGGTGTTTTCTGGAAAAACGGAAGATTTAGAAAGCTTTGAAACTCTTTTAAAAGCAAAAGAATACAAAACAAAAATGCTACAAACATCGCATGCGTTTCATTCGAAAAGTATGGATAGCATTCTGGGAGATTTTAAAAAGGCTTTTGATGAAATCACATTAAAAGAACCTGTAATTCCATACATTTCAAACAGTACAGGCACATTTATCAAAGCTGAAGAAGCTACAAGTCCTGATTATTGGGTTTCACATTTACGAAACACGGTGAATTTCAAAGACGGAATAGATACCTTATTACAAGATATAAATGCAGTATATGTTGAAATAGGCTCCGGAAGTACACTCATCAATATGTTGAGAGAACAAAGCACCACAAAAATTCATGGATTTTCAACATTAGCAAGTAAAAAAGATTCAGAAAATGATGCCTTAAAAATACAACACACACTAGGACAGTTATGGCTTGGCGGCGTTGAGGTCAATTGGGAAAATTATTATGCTGATACCACTTGTTACAAAGTAGCGGCACCTACCTATCCATTTGAAAAAGTAGTATTTCCTGTCAAAGTGAATCCAATGGAAAAACAATCATTTAACATTTCAGTGGTAGCACATGAATTTGAAGTGCATGATGAAAGCAAGCAACAAGAAAGTGGAAAAACGATCATTGCGCCACAAAATGAAGTACAAGAAAAGTTGCTTCATATTTGGAACGACTTTTTTGAAACCAAACAAATTAGCATAGATGATGATTACTTTGAACTTGGCGGAAGCAGCTTGCAAGCAGTGGTCATTGTGAACCGAATCAACGAAACATTTGAAACAAATTTAACCATAGAAAATTTATTAAAGCTTATAACGATCTTTTCAGAAATGTAATCCTATTTCCATGGAAAATATTCTGGTTTAGATCCATTAAATAGCTATCTGAGTATTCCAATCCTTATCAATTCGAAAGATAATATTGA
>JBCCLS010000364.1:0-4385 GCA_039026835.1 Bacteroidota bacterium
CGAATGGGATGATGAAAAGAACTTTGTAACATGGAATTTGGTGGCAAATACAAGTAGAAAAGAAGTAGAACAAGTTGCCAGTGCAGGTTCCTTATTTTCCAATCAAAAGGGAAAAAGAACGGTGTCCCGACACTTAATTCCCGAACGGAAAAAAGTAGATTATTTTGTAAAAATATCTAGCGAAAGCTATATAAAATCCCCTAAAATTATACTGTCTAAAATAAATGCAATTGCCGAAGTAATTACAGCATATATTTTGGATGCCAAACAACTAAAATCTAAGAACAATTTAATTTTTGAGTAATGCCAAAAAGAAAAAAGACGAAAATAGTAGCTACACTTGGACCGGCTTCAGGATCAAGAGAAGTCATGAAAGAAATGCTAGAGCAAGGCGTAGATGTATTTCGCATCAACTTTTCGCATGCCAACTATGAAGATGTGATAAAACGTATTGCGATCATCAGAGAATTGAGTGACGAATACGGTTTCAACACATCGATACTAGCAGATTTGCAAGGGCCTAAATTGAGAGTGGGCATCATGTCGGAAGATGTTATTGTAGAACCTGGTGATCATATCAAATTTTGTACAGGAGAAGAATTTAAAGGAACTTCCGAGAAAGTATTCATGAACTATCAAAATTTTCCAAGAGATGTAAAACCCGGTGAACGCGTATTACTCGATGACGGAAAGCTTATTTTTGAAGTGGTAGAAACTGATGGTACCGAAGAAGTAACCGCAAAAGTGATTCAAGGTGGACCACTAAAATCTAAAAAAGGAGTCAACCTGCCAAACACGAATATCTCGTTACCAGCATTGACCGAAAAAGATATAAAAGACGCCATCTTTGCCATTGAACAAAAGGTGGATTGGATTGCACTTTCATTTGTACGCCATAGTCAAGATTTGATGGACTTGCAAGCCATTGTAAACGAACATTCTGACCATAAAATTCCAATCATTGCAAAAATAGAAAAGCCAGAAGCGGTAGAAAATATTGACAAAATTGTTGCTTACTGTGATGGTTTAATGGTCGCACGAGGCGATTTGGGTGTAGAAGTACCTGCGCAAGAAGTACCATTGATTCAAAAGCAATTGGTATTGCGTGCCAAAAAGGCGCGAATTCCAGTAATCATTGCCACACAAATGATGGAAACCATGATTACCAGCTTAACGCCAACCAGAGCAGAAGTAAACGACGTTGCAAACTCTGTTATGGACGGAGCGGATGCTGTGATGCTTTCCGGTGAAACTTCTGTTGGAAAATATCCAGTACAGGTCATTCAACAGATGACTAAAATTATCACGAGTGTGGAAGATTCTCCTTTGATTCAAGTTCCAGGTTCACCACCACACATTCGTACCAAGCGATACATTACCAAATCAGTATGTTACCATGCATCGCACATGGCAAATGAAATCAAAGCAAAAGCGATTTGTACATTGACCAACAGTGGATACACCGCATTCCAGATTTCTGCATGGCGACCAGCATCACATATTTTAGTATTTACCTCTAACAAACGAATTCTTTCACAATTAAACCTACTTTGGGGCGTACAAGCATTCTACTACGACAAATTTGTAAGTACTGATGATACCGTTGAAGATGTAAACAAAATTGCCAAAGAAAAGGGATTTGTTCAAAAAGATGACATGCTCATCAACCTTGCAGCCATGCCGATTACGGATAAAGGAATGGTAAACACCTTGCGTGTTTCATTGATTGAATAAATCATAAAAAAATACTTCAGCATGCTTCTGTATATAGCTATATGGAAGCATGTATCCACAATCTAACACTAACCACCAGCTATGAATGAAGATTTTTTAGACGACGTTGGAAAAGATCCACGGAGATTCAATCGTAACTCAAATAACAATTCCAATGCACCACAGCGCCGTCATGAAGAACAACCACCGCAAAAGAATACCAAAAAGAAATGGTATGTAGGCTGCGGTTGTTTGTCTATTATTGCCATCGCCCTTGCAGCATTTGTATATTGGGCAGCATCTGCCAAGGAAGCAGAAGAAGCCAAAGACCTTCGTTTAAAATACCTAAATCAGGATATTGCGCGTTTAAGCACCGCTATTTCGGAAGATGATGTGTATAGCAAATTGGCAAAAATGTGTATCGATTCTACAATTCGACTCGAAGATGGTGGAGACATTGACAAAAGTGGAATCAAGTATTTTTCGCGACGCAACAATGAAAAATTACTCATCATTCTCAAAGTAAAAAATCTTAAAAAAGTAGATGCGTCTTCTAGACGTGCCTATGTAGATGCGCTATTGGATTGTTTTTCCTATGTGGAAGATGAGATGGGCATTGAAAAATATTATATTTCTGTGGAAGGATTTTGGAATACTTTGTTAGTCAAAACGCCGCAAGCATCAGATTTGGGCGGAAAATTTGCTAACAAGAAATTACTTTTGCCGTTTTATAATGAATATGTAAAAGATAGTTTGCCTGATCTGGGCGATTAAACCAATTGACATGATTTTAGAAGCATTACTCCAAAATATAGAGAAACTTACACAAGATTTTGATTCAATTTCTGCAGAGAGAAAAGCACAATTAGAAACAATATCAGCGTACATTCAGAAAAAATACGATGCGCAGCAAACGCCAAAATTGATTGTCATTTGCACACACAATTCAAGGAGAAGTCACTTAGGACAATTGTGGTTGGCAGCTGCAGCCGATTATTACGAATTACCTGCATTGGAAACCTACTCTGGTGGCACCGAAGTAACGGCATTCAATCCAAATGCAGTTGCTGCTGTACAACGAATAGGTTTTGATATTTCTACATTGGTTGAAGCTGAAAATCCGATTTATAAAATTCTGTGGAAGGAACATCAATATCCGTACAATGCCTTCTCCAAACGTTTCCACGAACCACCAAATCCAACTACTGAATTTGCCGCAATTATGGTATGTTCAGAAGCAGACGAAGGTTGTCCATTTGTCCCCGGAACAGATTTCAGGATTGCCTTGCCTTTTGACGATCCCAAAGCGTTTGACGGCACACCGCAAGAAGCTGAAAAATATGACGAACGCTGTCAACAAATCGGAACAGAAATGTTGTATGTGCTATCTAAAGTTTCAAAATAGAACAACAAAAGAGCTATCGCGAGTTTCAAACTGTTATCGCGAGTCTGAGACTCGCGATAACATATAAAAAAAGTCTAATAGCGAAGCGGTCTATTTTGTCAAAAATCAAACTTCAACTGAACTGAAAAACGCTGTTTTGGCTCCGTTTTTTGTTCTTTTTTCTTGTCTTTATCTGTGTTTAAATTACTCAATGAGATGCCTAACAAACGTACAGAATCTTTTAGCTTTTCTTGGTATAAGAGTTCTTTGGCTGTTTCTAAAATCAAGCTTTTGTCTGAAATATAATATGGAATGGTTTTGCTACGTGTTTGAGTCGTAAAGTCACTGTACTTAATTTTTAGTGTCACGGTTTTTCCAGAGACATCATAGCGTTTCAAGCGTTTTTCTAATTCTTTGGCGATATTTTCCAGCTTCTCCAACATGAAAATCTCACTAGTCAAATTGTCTGAAAATGTACGTTCTGCACCCACTGATTTGGCAATTCTATTCGGTTTTACAGCACTCAAATGAATCCCGCGTACGACGTTGTAATAGAAACTCCCCGATTTTCCAAAATGCTCTGTGAGGAATTCGACATCTTTCGTCTTTAAATCTTTTCCCGTAAAAATCCCCAATTGATACATGCGTTCAGCAGTCACTTTCCCTACACCGTAAAACTTTCGGATGTCTAGGTTTTCCAAAAAATCCAGCACTTCTTCAGGCGGTACGGTTTTTTGTCCGTTCGGTTTGTTGTAATCACTTGCAACTTTGGCAATGAACTTATTAATGGAAATTCCCGCGGAAGCGGTTAATCCTACATTCTGTAAAATCTTCGCACGAATTTCTTCCGCAATCAAAGAGGCACTTGGGTTTCCTTTTTTATTTTGTGTCACATCCAAATAGGCTTCATCCAACGACAACGGCTCAACCAAATCTGTATATTCAAAAAAGATCGTGCGAATTTGTTGAGAAATCTCTTTGTATCGATCAAAACGTGGACGCACAAAAATCAAGTCTGGGCAACGTTTTTTTGCTAAAAATCCACTCATGGCACTGCGGACACCAAACTTTCGCGCTTCATAACTTGCAGCACTTACCACACCACGTTTTGCTCCACCGCCAACTGCCAAAGGTTTTCCTTTCAGTTCAGGATTGTCCATTTGTTCAACAGACGCATAAAAGGCATCCATATCTACATGAATAATTTTTCGTAACGGGAAATCGAAATCCATATTCAAAATTATGATATCTTTAGGCTTTATAAGAGGATTCATGGAAGAAATAGAAC
>JBCCLS010000365.1:0-4379 GCA_039026835.1 Bacteroidota bacterium
TACACACCTGTAAAGAATGTAAAATACAGTATAGAAAACTATCGTGTTGAGCAAAAAACAGATTACGAAAAGTTAGTTTTTGAAATCATCACTGATGGATCTATTCACCCTAAAGAAGCATTAACGGAAGCTGCAAAAACATTAATTCACCACTTCATGTTATTCTCTGACGAGCGTATCACGCTTGAAGCGGATGAAATTGCACAAACAGAAACATACGATGAGGAATCATTACACATGCGCCAATTACTAAAAACAAAATTGGTAGACATGGATCTTTCTGTCAGAGCATTAAACTGTTTAAAAGCAGCAGAAGTAGATACCTTAGGAGACTTAGTATCATACAACAAAAACGATTTAATGAAATTCAGAAACTTTGGTAAAAAATCTTTAACAGAGCTAGAAGAACTAGTAAATGTAAAAGGATTAAGTTTCGGAATGGACTTATCAAAATACAAATTAGATAAAGATTAATTCCTTTATAATTTGCTCCTCAAACGAGTTGCAGCAAGATAGAGGTTAAAAACAAATGTCATGAGACACGGAAAAAAAGTAAACCACTTAGGTAGAAAAACGGCTCACAGAAAAGCAATGTTAGCAAACATGGCTTGTTCATTAATCGAGCACAAGCGCATCAACACTACAGTTGCGAAAGCGAAAGCGTTAAAGCAATTTGTAGAGCCATTAGTAACTAAGTCAAAAGAAGATACAACACACAATCGTCGTTTGGTATTCAGTAAACTTAGAAACAAATATGCGGTAACTGAATTGTTCAGAGATGTAGCAGTAAAAGTTGCGGACAGACCAGGTGGTTATACAAGAATCATTAAACTAGGAAATCGTTTAGGAGATAATGCACAAATGGCATTGATCGAATTAGTGGACTACAACGAAACGTACAACACTGAGAAGAAAGCGAAATCAACAAGACGTAGTAGAAGAGGTAGAGGTGGAAAAAAAGCTACAGCTCCTGCTCCAGTTGAAACGCAAGCTTCTAACGAAGAAGAATAATGAATATCAGATCATTACATATAGAAGGATAAACTTTTTTAAGTTTATCCTTTTTTTTATACTCAAAACAGCCATATTTTTGCAAACAAGAATATTACGCAACACAACTAAAATTAACATAGCAATATGAAATACCAAAATCGACAAAAAGCACTATTACTTTTGGAAGATGGAACTATCTTTTACGGAAAAGCAATTGGGCAACCAGGCACTGCTTTCGGAGAAGTGTGTTTCAATACAGGAATGACAGGATACCAAGAAATCTTTACCGATCCATCGTATTACGGACAATTGATGGTGACGGCAAATGTTCACATTGGAAATTACGGAACCGCAGAAGAGGAAATGGAATCAGATAGTGTAAAAATTGCAGGATTAATATGTAAAAACTTTAGCTATGAATTCTCTCGTGATGCCGCTGATAGTTCCTTGAAAGACTTTTTAGATACATACAATCTGTTCGCAATTTCAGATGTTGATACGCGTGCGTTGGTGAGTTACATTCGTGATAACGGCGCTATGAACGCAGTAATCTCTACAGATGTTGATGATATTGAAGGCTTAAAAGCAAAATTAGCGAAAGTTCCAAGTATGGCAGGTTTGGAATTGGCTTCAAAAGTATCAACCAAAGAGCCATACATTTACGGAGACGAAAACGCAACACACAAAATTGCAGCGTTGGATATTGGTTGCAAAAAGAACATTCTTCGAAACCTAGCAAAACGCGATGCGTGTATCAAAGTATTTCCATACAACACATCCTTTGAAGAAATGAGCGCGTGGAATCCTGATGGATATTTCTTATCTAACGGACCTGGTGATCCAGAACCGTTGGCAGACGCTATCAAAGTAGCACAAGAAGTCATCAAACGTGATTTGCCATTATTTGGTATTTGTTTAGGACATCAAGTCATTGCATTGGCAAACGGAATTTCTACCTATAAAATGCACAATGGACATCGAGGCATCAACCATCCAGTGAAAAATATGTTGACAGGAAAAGGGGAAATCACTTCACAAAATCACGGTTTCGCGATCAACAGAGAAGAAACAGAAGCAAATCCAAATGTGGAAATTACACACGTACATTTAAACGACAATACAGTAGCAGGAATTCGTGTCAAAGATAAAAACTGCTTCTCGGTACAATACCATCCGGAAGCAAGTCCAGGACCACACGATGGAGAGTATCTATTCGATCAATTCATTGAAAACATTCAAAAAGTAAAAACAGTTTAATCACAATTCCCAATAAAATGCAGAGAATTATCATACTTGTACTAGCTTTTGTGTGTATTGTGGCGTGTGAAAATGCAAAGAACTCTGATAAAAACAACCCTTCAAAAAATACGTCAACAACTAAAAATACGATAACAACTATTGAAGCGGTCAAGCTCGCTACAGATCAACAGCAATTCTTGTCTACAACAATTGCCTACTTTAAAAAATGTAAAGCAGATGCAAAAGATCGGAATGATTGTAGAAACAGCATTACAAAAATGATCACAGAATTTTATAACATTGGTGATTTTCGTGCAAAAGATGGTGGTTTTGTCATTTATGATAGCATTCAGCCAATTGTGAAAAGATCAAATGATTGGATGCAACTTGGAAGTGCAAACAATCAAGAAGTACTCAACAAAGCACAACAAGCTGCCAATGATGGAAAAGCAACTCTTGCTATTGATATTTCACAAACCTATGGACAAATTGCAATGATTATTCCAGGAAAATTGACAACATCAGGCACATGGAAATTACAAGTTCCAAATGCAGCCGCATTAGTCAATTACGACGCGAGCAAATCGTTTATGGATAAATCACTATCCTATGCGTTCAAATCCACAGAAAATATCATAATATTTACCAAGAAATAGTTGCATTATTTCTTGAGGAAAACGTTTTCGCATTTTATAAAAATTGACAAAATTAAAACATCGCTAACATATCCGTAAAAGCAACGGTTAAGCCTGTAAAACTTGGAAGAGTTTTGTAAATTAGCCAGCAAATGAGATAAAAAAAGACAAAAAATATGAGCAGAATTATAAGCATACACGCAAGACAAATATTAGATTCACGAGGAAACCCAACGGTTGAAGTAGACGTAATTACAGAATCGGGAATATTAGGAAGAGCCGCAGTACCATCAGGAGCATCTACAGGTGAGCACGAAGCCGTAGAATTACGAGATGGCGGAGAAGGATATATGGGAAAAGGCGTAAGTAAGGCTGTTCAAAATGTAAATACAACCATCACAGAAGCATTGATTGGTGTCTCCGTATTTGAGCAAAATCAAATAGACAAAATCATGATCGATTTAGATGGTACACCTAACAAAGGAAACTTAGGAGCTAATGCAATCTTAGGAGTTTCGTTAGCTGTAGCCAAAGCTGCTGCCAACGAATTGGGCATGCCATTATACAGATATGTTGGAGGAGTTTCAGCAAACACATTGCCTGTACCTATGATGAACATCATCAACGGAGGTTCGCATTCTGATGCACCAATTGCATTTCAAGAATTCATGGTGATGCCGGTAAAAGCGGAAAACTTTACGCATGCTATGAAAATTGGGACAGAAATATTCCACAACCTTAAAAAAGTATTACATGCCAGAGGATTAAGTACGGCTGTTGGTGATGAAGGTGGTTTTGCGCCAACATTAGACGGAACAGAAGATGCATTAGATACGATTTCGCAAGCGGTAGCAAATGCAGGTTACAAATTAGGTGATGAAGTAATGATTGCGTTGGATTGTGCTGCTGCAGAATTTTACGTAGATGGAAAATACGACTACAAAAAATTCGAAGGTGATTCTGGAAGCATTCTTACTTCGCAAGAGCAAGCAGATTATTTAGCAGAATTAGCAGAAAAATATCCAATCATTTCTATCGAAGATGGAATGGACGAAAACGACTGGGAAGGTTGGAAATACTTGACTGAAAAAATTGGCGACAAAGTACAATTGGTCGGAGACGATTTATTCGTAACCAATGTAGAGCGTTTATCAAGAGGAATTGAAAATAACACAGCAAACTCAATTTTGATCAAAGTAAACCAGATTGGAACGTTGACAGAAACGATTGCTGCTGTAAACATGGCACATAATGCAGGATACACTTCCGTAATGTCGCACAGATCTGGAGAAACAGAAGACAATACAATTGCTGATTTAGCAGTTGCTTTAAATACAGGGCAAATCAAAACAGGATCAGCGTCTCGTTCAGACAGAATGGCAAAATACAATCAGTTACTACGCATTGAGGAAGAGCTTGGGGAAGTAGCCTACTATCCACAAGAAAAGGCATTCAAAGTGAAGTAATAATTATTAAAATACAAGTATTATATGAAGTCTCAGACTTCATATA
>JBCCLS010000366.1:0-4375 GCA_039026835.1 Bacteroidota bacterium
AATCTGAGATGAAAATAAAAGATTCTGTATTGATCTTTCGCGGTTGTATTGGTAGAACAGAACCTACAAGTGAGTTTATTTATAAAAGCTATATGAGTAGAATTATTTTTAATAAACTTAAGGAAACAAATGGGTACGGTCGCAAGCGAGATTCTATAGCACGTGTAGCACTTACATCTGATGCTGTGGTAGTAAAGTTGGATAGTCTTTTGTTGTATGCTAAAGAAAAAATATCCTATTTAATACATACAGAACTCTTTGATAATAAAGCTTTTCCTAACACATTTCTACCTAGAATTGAAACCTTAGCTATTGAAGAAAATAATGTACTTGCTTTTGAATATTTATTGAAATCTCATCCTGAAATGTATGAAAAAAAATGTACAAATTATATTATCAATACGTTTCCAAAGACGCGCTATCAAACAGAAGATGAATTCTACCATTTTACTGGATTCATTGAATTTTTATTAAAAAGTAATAATCCCATTTTTAAAGATATTATCCTGACAAAATTACGCAACGAAACATTTTGGAAAAAACGATCCGCATACATACATTCTATTTTAAATTCTTTTAATGTAAAGCTATAACTATTTACAACTCCAACGCTTCCCGCATCGCTTTTGCCTTTATCAAACATTCTTCGTATTCCTTTTCAGGACTCGATTTGGCAGTAATGGCACTTCCCACCGAATAAGAAACATATTTTTCAGTGCTATTGTAAAGAATGGAACGAATGACCACATTGAAATCAAAATCATTGGTTGGTGTAAAGTAGCCAATTGCACCTGAATAAATACCGCGTTTGGTTTCCTCCAAGTTTTCTATGATTTGCATTGCGGAAATTTTAGGCGCGCCTGTCATGCTTCCCATTGGAAAGGTCGTTTGTAAAATTTCGATCGGATTTTGTGCTTCGGTAACTTCCGAAGTGACTGTAGAAATCATTTGGTGGACTTGGTCAAAAGTATAGATTTTGCATAATTCTTCTACCTGCACACTTCCTTTGATGGCGGTTTTCGCTAAATCATTTCGTACCAAATCGACAATCATAACATTTTCTGCACGTTCCTTCACATCAGTTCGAAGCTGTTCTGCCATTTTTTGATCTTGTACAGGATTTTCATTGCGTTTTGCCGTTCCTTTGATCGGTTGTGAAATGACTTTATTACCTTTCTTTTTAATGTATCGTTCAGGCGAAGCTGAAAGAATGTATTTGTCTGCCAATCGCATATACGTAGCAAACGGAGGTTTTGAAATCGAATTTAAATGTGTGTAGGTTGACAACGGATCAATCTGTGCGTTTTCTGCATAAAACTCCTGACAAAAATTTGCTTCATAAATATCACCACGATGAATATGTGCCAACAACGCATTGACTTTTTCATGATATTCATCCTTGTGAATGCGCAATTTGATCTTTGGTCGATTTTCTTTATTGGAATCCTGATATGTAAATACCTCAACATCTATTTCGATATTCAAAATGGTTTCCACATCTGCTTCTAATTCATCATCCACCGCAGGTAAATAGTGAATTTCTAGCGTGTTTTCTTTAAGAAAGAATAGTTTTTTAGGTTGAAAAAAATACAATTCAGGAAAGTGTAAACCGTCAAAATTTTGTGACGTGAGTTTTTCCACATCATTCTTCAAATCATACGACAAATAGCCAAAAATCCAATCGTTTGTTGTTGTTTGGTATTCTTCTAATTTTTGAAAAGCGTGTTGCGAATCGGTTTGTAACAATGTAAACGCATCGACTGCTAAAATAGCATCATACTCACTGTAATTTGTTTGATAGTGATTGGAATCAAACCAAACAACTTCTTGAAATTGCTGACTCCATAACAACAGTTGTTGCTTTACTTTTTTGGGGTTTTTTAGGGAAATTTGTAACGTGACTCTCAAAGAATTCAAGTTTAAAATACAAATTTCTTAATTAGCACGCAGTTTGCCAAATCTTTATGTATTAGAAATCAATTTTTCTAAAAATGAACAAAAAAACCCTGAGCACGAAGCCCAAGGTTTCCCAAATGAAATGCCAGCAATACTGCACCTAAAACGTCAAAATGTTGTGGTTTAGTATATATATTGTGAGATATTTTTTATAAATAAAAAAGCTCCAAACCTTTGTTCAGAGCTTTCATAGTATTTATAAACTGTTTCGTGTGTTACGAAGCATTTTGTTGTTTGATTAGATTTAAAGCAGAACCTGCGTTGTACCAATCAATTTGCGATTGGTTATAGGTATGATTTGCCATGATGGTATCTTTGCTACCATCAGCGTGCACCACTTCAATCGTTAGCGGTTTTCCTGGTGCAAACTCATGTAAGTCTAAAAAGTTGAATGTATCATCTTCCTGAATTAAATCGTAATCATGTTCATTGACAAAAGTCAATCCAAGCATGCCTTGTTTTTTCAAATTGGTTTCATGGATACGCGCAAATGATTTTACCAACACAGCTGCCACACCTAAGTGTCTTGGCTGCATTGCCGCATGCTCACGCGAAGAACCTTCTCCGTAGTTATGATCACCGACAACCATCGTTTTGATTCCTTCGGCTTTGTAAGCTCTTTGGGTTTTTGGGACTGCATCATATTCGCCATCCAACTGACTTTTTACAAAGTTAGTTTTCATATTAAACGCGTTTACAGCACCAATTAATGTGTTGTTGGCAATATTGTCTAAATGTCCTCGGTAACGCAACCACGGACCTGCCATAGAAATATGATCTGTGGTACATTTTCCATGTGCTTTGATAAGTAATTTGGCACCTTTGATTTCATCACCCAACGGCACAAATGGTGTGAGTAATTGCAAACGTTCTGAATTTTCTTTGACAGTTACTTGTACGTGACTTCCATCTTCTTCTGGTTCTAAATATCCGTTGTCTTCTACTTCAAAGCCTTTTGGTGGCAATTCCCATCCTGTAGGCTCGTCTAACATCACCTCTTCGCCGTTTTCGTTGATTAAGGAATCTGTAATCGGATTAAAGTCCAAACGTCCAGAAATGGCTATTGCTGCGGTAATTTCTGGTGAAGCAACAAACGCATGTGTATTTGGGTTTCCATCTGCTCGTTTGGCAAAGTTTCTATTGAAGGAATGTACAATACTGTTTTTTGGTGCGTTTTTTGGGTCACTGTAACGTGCCCATTGTCCAATACACGGTCCGCAAGCGTTGGTAAAGATTCTTGCATCTAAATCTTCAAAAACTTGTAAAATGCCGTCACGTTCCGCGGTAAAACGCACTTGCTCCGAACCTGGATTGATTCCGAATTCCGCTTTTGTTTTCAACCCTTTGTCCAAGGCTTGTTGCGCAATGGAAGCTGCTCTTGATAAATCTTCATAGGAAGAGTTGGTACAGGAACCTATCAATCCCCATTCTACTTGTAGTGGCCAATCGTTTTCAATGGCTTTGTTAGTCATTGTTCCCACAGGAGTTGCCAAATCTGGCGTAAACGGTCCGTTTAAGTGTGGTAATAACTCCGATAAATTGATTTCAATTACTTGATCAAAGTATTGTTCAGGATTAGCATATACTTCAGGATCACCTGTTAGATATTCTTTTACTTTATTGGCTGCATCCGCTACATCGGCTCTGTCAGTGGCACGTAAATAGCGTTCCATAGATTCATCGTATCCAAATGTAGATGTAGTCGCACCAATTTCAGCTCCCATATTACAAATGGTTCCTTTTCCAGTACAGGACATAGCAATCGCTCCAGGACCGAAGTATTCAACAATAGCTCCAGTTCCACCTTTGGCAGACACAATTCCTGCTACTTTTAGGATGACATCTTTTGGCGCAGTCCAACCCGAAAGTTTTCCAGTTAATTTTACACCAATTAGTTTTGGAAATTTTAATTCCCACGGCATTCCTGCCATCACATCTACGGCGTCTGCGCCACCAACTCCAACAGCAACCATTCCGAGTCCACCAGCATTTACGGTGTGTGAATCCGTTCCGATCATCATTCCGCCAGGAAACGCATAGTTTTCTAGTACTACTTGGTGAATGATTCCCGCGCCTGGTTTCCAGAATCCAATTCCGTATTTGTTAGATACTGACTCCAAAAAATTGAACACTTCACTACTATTGTTCATTGCCGTTTGCAAATCGGTACTCGCTCCTATTTTTGCTTGAATTAAATGATCGCAATGTACGGTGGTTGGGACAGCTACTTTGCTTTTTCCTGCTTGCATAAATTGCAGTAATGCCATTTGCGCTGTTGCATCTTGACATGCAATACGATCAGGAGCAAAATCTACATAATCTTTTCCTCGTACAAAGGGTTTGTTGGGAGCTTCATCCCATAAGTGAGCATACAGTATTTTTTCTGAAAGTGTTAAGGGTGTACCAGTTATTTCGCGTG
>JBCCLS010000367.1:0-4364 GCA_039026835.1 Bacteroidota bacterium
AAGAGCGAAGCGATACCAAAGCAAAGCGTGACCAAAATACCAAAAGCAAAGCAGTCCAAGAGATTCTCTTCTACACAAGAAAAAGTCTAACAGCAAAGCGTTTTAACAGCGCTAGCGATCTAAATTCTAAAAGCAAAGCGATCTAATTTCTAACAGCATTAGCGGTCTATCACAAACATCGCTGGTCGTTTGTGTAAACTTACCGAAGCTCTTTTCCATTCACTAATGGTCATGGTTTTGATGTATTCTGTGGGAAGTGTAATATCGCAGGCTACACACAAGCGCATATTTCCTGAAAGTGTTGCTATTAAATCTGCCATGAGTTTATCATTTCTATATGGTGTTTCAATAAATGCTTGTGACTGATTGAATTCTTTTACGCGTCTTTCCAACTGCTTAATCGCCTGTTTGCGTTCGCCTTTATCAATAGGCAAATATCCATTGAAAGCAAAGTTTTGTCCGTTCATTCCAGAAGCCATGATAGACATTAAAATGGAAGATGGTCCTACTAAAGGAACAACACGAATGCCTTTTTCATGCGCCAATTTCACAATCTCCGCACCCGGATCTGCTACTCCCGGAGAACCTGCCTCGGATAATAATCCAACATTTTTTCCCTGAAAAATAGCTTCTAAAAATGCAGGCAACTCAATGTCTTGCGTATACTTATTTAACACATACAATTCTAGCAGCGGCTGTACTTTTTTTGGTGTAATTTTTTTGATGAAGCGACGCGCGGTTTTTTCATTCTCAACAATGAAATGATTGGTCGTTTCAATGACTTTTTTAACAGATAATGGCAATACTTCTAAAGGTTCAGTTTCGCCTAAAGTTGTAGGAATTAAATATAAAATTCCGTTTGGAGGTTGCATAGATTGGAAGTTTGTTTAGTTACAAATAAAATTAATTTTTGACTAATTTGTGATAGGAAACAGCATCATTTTCTGAAATAATTTCTACCACATAGACGCCTTTGGCTAATTGCGCTGTGCTGATTGGTTGGTTTTCAGTGCGAATGACTACGTTTGAAATCACAGTGCCGCCCAAGGAATATAAAATTACTTCTTTAATTCCTGAAGCTGCATTTTGATTGTTAATCTGAAAATAATCCTTTGCAGGATTTGGATACAATTGGTACTGCGTTTCCTGTGAATTTTCATCCACACTTAAGGTTGGGTCGTATACTTGATAAATGGTCCCATCTAGCAATCCTGCAGCATACATTTCTTTGTTTTGATCTTCACCAAAGGTGGAAATATAAGAAGCTGACGAAGAAATATCATACCAAAATAAATCCCAAGTATTTCCAAGTCCGGGACGCAATCCGCCAAGCTCATCACTACAGTAATCCGCAAAAATATACCAACCTTGTATGTTTGGATATAGGTTACCACGATAGCGATAACCGCCCGTTACAGAGCAGCGAAACGGATTTCCGCCATACACATAATCTTGCGCAGGAAAGGTGGTAGTTGCTGCAGTTGAACAGCCTGAAGTGTTGAATATTTCGTTTCCTTCGTAACATCGCCAACCAAAATTGTATCCAACATTGGCAATCGGTACATGATTGATTTCTTCTCGATTGCTTTGCCCAACATCGCCAATCCATAAATCACCATTGTCGCTATCGAACGAAATTTTCCATGGATTTCGCAATCCATACGCCCAAATTTCATCCAAAACATTCGCATCACTGACAAATGGATTGGTTGCAGGTACAGAATATCCGGAAGCGCCACTGACGTCAATTCGTAATATTTTCCCTAACAATGATTGCAAATTTTGAGAATAATTTTGTGGATCGCCCGCGCTGCCACCATCACCTAAAGCAATATATAGATAACCATCATTTCCAAATGCCATTGCGCCACCATTGTGATTGATATATGGTTGTGAAATCGTCAGTAAAATTTCTTCTGAATTTGGATCTGCAATATCTGGATTGGATGAGGTTGTAAATCGTGCAATGACGGTATCGCCACTGTTGTTGATATAATTTACATAAAAACGATTGTTAGTTGTATAATTAGGATCGAATGCCAAACCAAGCAATCCTTGTTCGTTTCCAGTGGAACGCACACGTGCGTCAATATCTAAAAATGGTATTGCGTTTGTGTTTCCTTGTGGATCTAAAATTTTAATCACACCATCTTGTTCTACAATAAAAAGTCGTGAGTCATTTGCATGCTGAATGTCAATAGGTCTTGTAAATCCGTTTGCAAAAGGCAGCAATCCTATGGCTTGTGCACATAATAGCACAGGAAAAAAAACTGCGAAGAGTAGGTGTACTTTTTTTATCATGGGCTAATTTTTAGATAAGATACAAAAAAATAGCACATGCCTTTTTGAGGGTAAATTTTCTAAGAGATTTTCTTAGCGAAGATGGAACACGCTTCATCAAGCATTTTATACACACTTTCAAATCCTTGATCGCCTCCAAAATAAGGATCGGGAACTTCGGCATTGGAATTTGGTGAAACTTGATTTAAAATCAAGAGTATTTTATCACGTTCTTGCTGATTTTCTGCTAGTTGAAGAATATCATCATAATTTGATCGATCCATTGCAAAGATGTAATCAAACGTTTGAAAATCACTTCTAGTAATCTTTCTTGATCGCTGGTAACTAATATCTATTCCATGATCTTTTGCGGTCTTAATAGACCGTCGATCAGGAAGTTCTCCGTCATGATATCCAGAAGTACCCGCGGAATCGACTTCAAATTTTGTTGGATCGAGTTTTGAGGCTAAGATTCCTTCTGCCAAAGGAGATCGACAAATATTTCCCAAGCAAACCATTAAAATCTTAGTTTTCATAAGATGCGATTTACAGTGAAAGTTTCTTGGTTAAATCTTCTACGTATTTTCTAAATTGCTTATCAGTAGAGGATAAGTTATCTACTGTTTTGCAAGCATGAAGCACTGTTGCGTGATCGCGCTTTCCAATTTGAGAACCAATACTGGCCAAGGAAGCTTTGGTGAATTTTTTTGCGAAAAACATTGCTAGTTGTCTTGCCTGAACAATATGACGCTTGCGTGTTTTAGATTGTAGTGTGGATACGTCCATTTGAAAATAATCAGACACAACTTTTTGAATGTAATCGATAGAAACTTCGCGTTTGGTATTCTTTACAAATTTCTCAACGACTTGTTTTGCTAAATCTATCGTCACCTCTTTTTTGTTGAAAGAAGATTGTGCGATTAAAGAGATGATAGCACCTTCTAACTCGCGCACATTTGTTTTGATATTTTTTGCAACGTATTCAACAATATCATCAGGCATTACGACACCATCGCGATACAATTTGTTTTTCACAATAGAAACGCGTGTTTCAAAGTCTGGAGTTTGCAGTTCAGCAGAAAGTCCCCATTTGAAACGAGATAACAAGCGTTGTTCAATATCTTGCATATCTACAGGCGCTTTGTCAGAAGTCAGAATTACCTGTTTTCCATTCTGATGTAAGTGATTGAAAATATGGAAGAAAACATCCTGCGTTCCTGATTTCCCTGAGAAGAATTGCACATCATCAATGATCAATACATCAATTAATTGATAAAAGTGTATAAAATCATTGCGGGTATTTTTCTTAACAGATTCTATGTATTGTTGTGTAAATTTCTCTGCAGAAATGTACAAAACTGTTTTTTCAGGATATTTGTCTTTAATTTCAACACCAATTGCGTGGGCAATGTGTGTTTTTCCCAAACCAACACCACCAAATATCAATAGTGGATTAAAAGAAGTGCCGCCTGGTTTGTTGGCAACGGCCATTCCTGCAGAACGCGCCAAACGATTGGAATCTCCTTCCAAAAAATTATCAAAATTGTAATTTGGATTTAGTTGTGACTCAATCTTTACATTTCGAATGCCAGGAATGATAAAAGGATTCTTTAATTCAGGACTTTTATTTTTGATAGGCACATCAATTTCTTGTGCTTTTACATTGCTGCGATTTGCACTTGGAATTTTTTCTGTAAATGGCTTTTTGTTGCCATACGTATTTTCCATTTTAATGATGTATACCAAACGAGCTGTATTTCCCAATTCTTTTACCAAAGCTACTTTTAATAGCTTTACATAATGCTCTTCGAGCCACTCGTAAAAAAACTTACTGGGAACTTGAATGCTAAGCGCTTTATTTGTTAACTTTACTGGCTTGATTGGTTCAAACCAAGTCTTGTATGCTTGTGGCTGTATATTGTCCTTTATAAAAGACAGACAGTTATCCCATACCGATTGCGCAGTTACATTCATTTATTGTCGTTAAAATTGTTATTCTTAGGTTAGGAAAAAAAGAAAATTCGGGGTTTTCTCCTTTATTTTTTAGCGTGAACAAATATGTGAAAAAAAAAGTAAAAAAAAAA
>JBCCLS010000368.1:0-4347 GCA_039026835.1 Bacteroidota bacterium
TATTGATTCTGAGCGTTTTGATTTTTTATATTTTCGTCAAAACACATAGCCTAGTTTGGGCATGAGCGCAAGTCCGCCGATATAGTTTATCAGCGAGGAATCCATTCTATAAGGTGCGTAACTAAGTCCCAATCCAAAAATAAATTCAGCATGTTCACTAATTTTATACGTATATTCTAACGAAGGCACCAGTAATAATGCGCCAATACTTTCAAATCGTGGTTCGTCATTGTCTCTTGTAAATGCTGGATTTCTAGCATTCGTATTAATCCAGGAAAAACCTGCTCCAAATTTGATTTCTAGTTTACTCTTTGGAGACGTCTTTAGCGTTTTTTTAAAGTCGAAAGTAAAATTCAAAATTACAGTAGCCTCGCCTCGTAAAGTATCATTTGCGTGTCGAAACATAAATTCGTCTCGCTCATTAGGTATGACCGCCTGAAATGTGAATCCATACGACTTCTGCCCTTTTAATTCCACATCAGCAACAAATTCAAAATAAGGAGAAGATCCTATGTACTGATTCAATTTACCGAGTGGTAAAAACATACCGCCGCCTAAGGTTATTCTGCTTTTTTCTATATGCAAACCTGATTGATTTGCAGCGTTTTGGGATTGTACTGTGTCATTGGGTGATTGCTGTGGATTATTTTGTTGCGAATACACCATTTGGAACACACATACACAGGAAAGTAAAAACGTAAAAATCTTTTTCATAGAATTTGGTTTTAAGTTAACATAATGTTTGATATAGGTGAGCTATCGCACTTAATATGGTCACAAATTATATGCCTATTTTAACATTTTAACAAAACCTTATGAGCTTATTTTGCGCTATATTTTTTTGGGGCGAAGCGTCTTTTTTTCTGCGAAATTGAAGACGTTTTTTAGTGTAAAATAGTCCCGGAACCATTGTGGTTTTTGTAGCGAATTTCTCCCTGAGTACAATACACTCCATCTGCAATATCATGTTGCAATAGCAAAGCGCCATCGGCATCTATGTAATCGAGTAATGGTGCCAATTGTGTGAGATTGGAAATTCCAATTGTAGATTCAGTCATGCAACCTGCCATGGTTTGCAAGTTCTTTTTCTTTGCGATTTCAATCATTCGCAATGCAGGCGTAATACCACCACATTTCATGAGTTTTATGTTGATTCCGTGAAAAACAGCCGCACATTTAGAAACATCTACTAATTTTTGGCAGCTTTCATCTGCGATAATAGGCAACACACTTTCTTTTTTCAGAATTTCCATGCCTTTCCAATTGTCAGCTTGTAAAGGTTGTTCTATGAATTCGACACCTAATTTTTGAAGTATTTCTGCATTTTTTAAGGTTTCTTCCACCGTCCAAGCACAGTTTGCGTCTACTCTAAAAACTGCATTGGTGAATTCTCGAAGTTTTTGTATGATTTCTACATCGTTTTTTGTGCCTAATTTTATTTTATAGATTGGCCACGGCGTTTCCTGTATCTTTGATTGCATGATAGGAATGGAATCGATTCCTATGGTGAAATTTGTTTTTGGAAGATAGGCATCATCTTCACTCCAAAAGCGTCGCAATGGTTTTTGATGCTGTCTTGCATACAAATCCCAATATGCACAATCTACGGCGCATAACGCAAAATAATTGTCATGCAGAGTTGGTTCTAGCAATTTCCAAAATCTCGTAGGATGTAAATTTTCAGCAAGCGATTCAATAATCGTTCGAATACTTTCTAGAGCTGCTTTCAAACCATCTACAGAACTGTGATAATACGGATTTACAGTAGCTTCTCCATAACCTGTGAAATTTCCATCTGAAATGGCAACGACCACTGTTTTTTGCACCGTGACTGTATACCGCGAAATCGTAAATGGATGTTTTAGCGGAAGTTCATAATTATGTATGGTGAGTTGAAGTGGCATTTTTTAAAGATAAGATTTCTTATCTTACCACAAATCTCAATTATGAATAAAACTACGTACAGAAATCTTGCAATACTTTGTATTTTTATTGTTGCTTTTGGCGCGATCCCTGAAACTTTACGGATTATGAAATCGGACGCACCTGATATTGCTACACAACGAACGTACTTAACCATCATGGCTTTTGCACTGACATCTGGAATTCTATATTTAGCTGTGTATTTTTGGAGAAAGAGTAATAAATAACATCCGTTCGATTTCTACGATAAAAACAAGCGAATTTTGTAAAAATATTGACTACATCCATTTCTTCCTTTTTTACCACGAATACACGAATTATTTTTTGTTTTACTCAAAGTGTCAGAATCGCAGTCGAGAACTCATTATCAATTGAATCTCATAAGCTATGCTCGGTATCTACAATACTACTCAATTTGACACATGGTGTAAATTATTCATAGTAAAACCTACAAAGAAAAAGTTATCTCGAGCTCACGTTAAATAGCAAAATTGAGTTCAAAAAAAGCGCCACACAATTGATTGCATGACGCTTACATATAAACTATAATTGAGAAAATAATGTGTCTTACTTATTTCTTTTTTGAATTCCTATGCGGGTAGGAATCAATTTGTTTTTATAGTACTTCTCGATACTATTTTTCGTCCCTCAAAATCACTCGAAGTAACGATCAGTTTCATAACATCTATAGTTACCATTTTTGAGATTCCCGCCTTCGCAGGAATGCAAAATATGGGTTATTTAATACGCTTCTTCATGTACATTTGCTACCGCTCTTCCTGATGGATCGTTCATGTTTTTGAAAGATTCATCCCATTCCAATGCAGTTACAGAACTACACGCTACCGATGGCACTGAAGGTACTGTCAATGAAGCCGTTTCTGATGGGAAATGCTCCTCAAATATGCTGCGATAGTAATATTCTTCTTTGGCTCTTGGCGTCTGCACTGGGAAACGGTATCGGGCGTTTTCCATTTGCTCATCTGAAACTTCGCTTTCTACCAATTGTTTTAAGGTATCAATCCAGCTGTATCCTACACCATCACTGAATTGTTCTTTTTGTCTCCACGCAACGCTTTCAGGTAAGTAGGATTCGAATGCTTTACGCAACACCCATTTTTCCATACGCTCGCCGTTGATCATTTTGTCTTGCGGATTGATGCGCATGGCAACATCCATAAATTCTTTATCTAAGAACGGTACACGACCTTCAATTCCCCAAGCCGCTAACGATTTGTTGGCTCGCAAACAATCGTATTGGTATAATTTATCAAGCTTACGCACTGTTTCTTTGTGTAATTCTTCTGCGTTTGGTGCTTTGTGGAAGTATAAATAACCGCCAAAGATTTCGTCTGAACCTTCGCCTGACAATACCATTTTAATTCCCATGGATTTGATGACTCTTGCCATTAAATACATTGGCGTAGACGCACGAATGGTCGTGATATCATAAGTTTCTAAGTGATAAATTACATCTTTGATCGCATCCAAACCTTCTTGAATGGTAAAGGTAATTTCGTGATGCACCGTTCCAATATGATCTGCAACTACTTTAGCCGCAGCTAAATCTGGCGAACCTTCCAATCCAATAGAGAACGAATGCAATTGTGGCCACCAAGCTTCGGTGGTATCATCTGATTCGATACGCATTTGCGCATATTTTTTTGCTACTGCAGAGGTGATAGACGAATCCAATCCTCCTGAGAGCAATACACCGTACGGTACATCGGACATTAATTGTCTGTGAATAGCATCCTCTAGTGCTTGGCGCAATTCATCAATGCTGGTTTGGTTGTCTTGTACTGCTTCGTACTCCATCCAATCACGTTTGTACCATTGTGTCATTTCTCCATCTTTACTATATAAATAATGTCCTGGAGGAAATACTTCTATTTTGCTACACACACCTTCTAGTGCTTTCAACTCAGAAGCAACGTAAAACGTTCCGTTTTTATCCCAACCAATGTAGAGTGGAATAATTCCCATGTGATCTCTAGCAACCAAATATGCGTCTTCTTGTTCGTCATAAATGGCAAAGCCAAAAATTCCATTCAATTCATCCAAAAAGGACGCTCCTTTTTCTTTATAGAGTGCTAAAATTACTTCACAATCTGATTGAGTTTGAAAATTATAGCTTCCTTCAAACTGTTTGCGTAATTCTCTATGATTATATATTTCTCCATTGGCTGCCAAAATAAGTTGCTTATCTTCGCTAAATAAAGGTTGTTTTCCTGATACTGGATCCACAATGGCAAGACGTTCATGCGCTAAAATCGCACTTTCTGAACTATAAATTCCATTCCAATCTGGTCCACGATGACGGATTCTTTTTGACATTTCTAAGAGTTGAGGTCGTAACTCTTCTGATTTTTCTTTGAGCTCAAAGGCACATACAATTCCACACATGATTTTCTTTTTTTTCAA
>JBCCLS010000369.1:0-4318 GCA_039026835.1 Bacteroidota bacterium
TAAATCAAACCCACCTCCCGGACCAGCACTTTCTGTTATGGTAGCACGTTTAATTTTTCGAAGTGTACTATCTTCTGAAGGATGTTTAGAACAGCCCAAATAGTCATGCGGATTAATCAATTCTTTGTTTATCATACTACAGGTTTTCTAGTGAGTAATATTCTATTGGTTTCCATCCGTCAGACTTCTTTCCTTCAATTTCAACGATGTGAAGTCTTTCAATTGTAAAAGGTTTGCCTGTATCTTCATCCATGAATTGTTGATCGTAATGCATTAATTTTACATTCACAAAATCTGGCTTTCGTGTAGTTCCGCGATTCATTTTTTTGTTCTCGAAACTTTTTCCTTTTCTTAAAGTCAATTCGTAATTCAGATCAATGTTTTCATTGAGTGCTTTAACAATCAACTTTTTGTTCTCAGTTATTCTATATGTAATTTCAGGTGTCTGCATATTCTACAGGTTTTAAAATGGTGGTGTATCTAAGTCAATTACAAGTTTGCCGATAATTAATGTCCAACAATTCTTGTATAAATATCTGCTCTCTAATTTCCATGGGCGTTTGTTGCGCCATGAAATAGTAAGTATTGTGCTTTTACTAATTTCTTTTTGCCATTCCATTGTTTCTATTTATTTAACAACCACCCACCGAAATGGGTGGTTCCAATTATTATTTAAGTTTTAGCTTGTAAGCTGCATTTTTATTGCCTCGGTTCTTATGCTGCTTCTTATAGTCATAATTTTCATGCTCGAAACATCTATACACAGATCCTTGCGAGATTTGTAAAGCCTTCATAATATCCTTAATGGACACGTCTGGATTCTTATGCATAATCACAGCAAGAGGTGCTTTTTCTTTGAGCCGCTCAGATAATCCTTTTGGACGACCTCCAACTTTTCCTCTAGCACGGGCAGCTGCCAATCCTGCCTTCACCTTCTCGTTGCTGGACTTCCTAAAATATTGCCCTAAAGCACCAAATATTAGGAAAATCAACTCACCTTCCGCCGTTCTTGTACTCTCGGTATTTATGAACGGATTAGTGATATCTTGAAAATCAACACCTGTTTGATAAAAGTGTTCTACAAGAGTTATCAAATACTTTAAATTGCGTCCCAGACGTGTTAAGTCATAAAATATTACTTTGTCTCCTGGTCTTAACTTATTAAGTAGTTTCTGTAACTCTTTTCTATCATTATTTTTTCCAGAATCCTTATCGATGAATATATTTTCATCTTTAGCCCCAAGTAACTTGACTCGGTCTAGTTGCATATCCACATTTTGGGATTCTGTACTTACTCGTAAATAGAAAAAATCTTGTTTCATGATTTCTGATTTTAAATGTTACGTAGTCATTCAAAATCGATTTAGAAATCATCAATTTTTGCTATTTACCATATATCACAAATTCATTTTTTGTTGCTATAGTTTTGTGATATTGTTATTTATAATTTGTTTTATATCATCTGCCTTATTATTCGATCTTTGTAGCTGTAAATACTGGGTTCATGACCGTTGAAATTCAAAGCTTCCAACAAAATAATAGCCTGATGTGATCGTAATTTTAATAGCGTATTTTGAGGTGGATTTTCTTTTTCGGTCCTATTGTTCAAATCGTGCCAAAGCTGATTAGCAATGCTAAATTTTAAAATATTATCTAGCGTTGCAGGTACCAATATTGAGTTTGCATATTGTTTCAAAATATCTTTCAGAAAAATGACTTGTTGAATTTTCAGTTTATTTAACCTGACTTCATTGACGTATTTGAATTTCAATTTTCTCATATGGCAACCTATTGTATTCTTGTTATTTCTACATTATTTTGGTTATCAAAAACAAGAACAACATTATAATCACCTTCGAAACATTCTGCCTGATTATCTTTAGACTTTATCAACAGCCGATTGGTCATTTTTTGTATTATCACATTCTCAGAATGATGGTCCTGAGTAAGCAATGAATATCTGACTATGCTATTATCGCCATCGTAATTGGCTTTCGCACTTTCCTTTAGACAGATAACGAATCTTATTTTACTATGGATCCGACAAAAAAATCGATGACCGCATGCGCAAGGTTTAGTGTTTTTTTTCATGCTTCATTTTTTCCTTTTCTATAATCAATGTGTTGTTTAAACAGTTGAGCAAACTATTTTTCTGCTTGTGATTTTTGTACTCCAATCGGCGGACATAATCAACTAATCTTTCAAAAGTGATTTTTTGCTTTAGATACTCGTGTATTTTCAAACGAATTTTATGTGTCAACTCTTTGTTTTTTGATTCGTAAACACGGTGTTTTTTCTTGTCTTGATATCGTTTTTTCGCTCGTTCATTATGCTGGTAATGCTTTACTGTATAGCCGAATCCACCTTCAAACGATTTACTTCTGGTCATATCAAAATACATACTTGGATATAGCAATTTAAATTCTGGATTTCGCTGGCAGTATCTCCGTGCCCAACCAAGACGCCAACGCAGTTGTTGAATATATTCTGTTTGGTGTAATTTGGAATATACTCCGCGTGATTTATCTATGAAAAATGTACGCTCAAAGTACTTCAATGTGTTTATCCACTCACCTACGAATACGTTTCTACCTTTCCACATTTTTGCAGAAGTAAAAATGAAATCGTAGAGCATAATTTTTCGAAATTGTTGTTTGTCCAATACGCCTTTGTAGGCTTCTTGTTCAATATGTGTAGAGGGTAACGGATGGTAGTCGTCATAATCTCCGGCAGCTAATTGATGCGCGGCGGTGTATAGATCAATGTCAAGTAGTTTTTGAAAAGTACTGCGAATGGTCAACTTTTCTTTTTTTGGCGCCGATTTTTTTATTTTTTCCGCGCTTGGTTTGTTTATATCGCTTACTTGCTTCCTGTTGTTCCTATAAAAATTACTATAATTTGATTCGTTAGAATCACTGATCTCAGAATTGGAAGCATTTGGGTTTAGTAACCTACGAACCGAATTGACAGCTTCCAATTCTTCCTTATCTAGGCTATTTGCTTTAGCAATATTTGCCCTATTATTTTTTTCTTTATTCAAATTACTATAGGAACTTATAGTAATTGGCAATTTTTTTCCCAAATTGGTTTTATCCCAATGTTTACAGGAGTCGTTACTTCCTTCTGAGATTTCCAAAATGGCTGGATTTAACGCCACTTCTTTTGCTATTGTATAACCATGGTACTTGTAGCTGCAAATTATATTAGCGTCCATTAATCGCTTTATGTGATTAAGAATGGTTTTATCACAGTATCTTAGTTTTTGAGCTGTCAAATCGCCTTGTTGCACGGATTGTTTTTTTAGACTTCTGCAAGTCAGCGGAAATAAGAAACCTTCTTCTGGATTCATTGCCGTAGATTCTTTTGCTTTCATACGATCCAGGTTTCGACTTTTAAGTTTTCCTGCACAGTGTGATAAAATGGCGACAAAAACGTCCTTGGCTGGTTGTTTTAGTTCCAACAACTCCTTTTTTGGGACCTTTATCTCACTTTCATGGTTATATTGTTCTACTAAATCATTGTAAGCCTTATCATTGATTATACCAGCGCCGTAGACATATTTGCTCCATGAGCGGAAATGTTTAATTTCTGCTGCAACTTCTTGTTGATTTACTTGTTGATTTTTGTTGATTTCACTTACCAAATTGTTGTATGCTACAATCGGTTTGTTTATCTTTGGTAGACTATTGTTATATTGTTCAACGTGCAACAAATAGTTTTTAATCGTTTGTTGAAAGTTGTCTTTGTTTATAACCGGATATTGAAGCTGTAGCGCCGATCGCTGGTAAAAGTTACCGCTTACGGCACTATCTTGCTTCCTGTTTCTTGGTTGCATATAGTAATTTTTTTAAAAGCTGCTCTAGTTTGGAGACGACAAGCAGCTTTTTTATTGTTTTAGAATATTGTATATGGTTTTTTCTGAAATAAAAAGTCTATCAACTAATTCATCCATGATAACTGGCATACTTTTATGAATGTTATCAACTACATACTGATGAATGAATTTTTTTCTCTTTTCTAATAATTCCTTGTTTCTTCTCATGATAAATATTTTGTAGCGGGAGCAGGATTCGAACCTGCGTCTTTCGGCTTATGAGACCGAGCTGGAACCACTCCAGACCATCCCGCGGTTTTAAGCATTACTTATTACGAATGTTCAGCAATGCATGTTTATTTTTTCTAACTAGTTGTAGCAATTGTTTGTTGTAAACGTCTAGTTTTTCCTGATAATAGCTTTTAAGTTGCTCCTTTTCTCCGATAGATTTATTCAGTTTTGGAACGCCTGAAATTTTCAACTTCATTTTCTCTATATTGGCGA
>JBCCLS010000370.1:0-4292 GCA_039026835.1 Bacteroidota bacterium
ATAAAAACAGCAATAAAAAGAAATCCCAATATTACAGCACCCGTAAACCACGGACGTGTGGTGATTTCTGAAATGGTAATTCCATTTCTATAAAAGAAAAAACCACAGCAAAAAGCTGCTAAATAGTTTACAACAATAGCTTGGAATGTGTTGACTTGATATTTGTCAAACAATTTGAAAATAACAAGTAACGAACTGGAAATAAGAACACTGAGTGCTAGATAAATCAAAATAATTCTTTTTTGTGGGTAAATAAATCAACAATATCTTCTTTGCCAGGGATTAAATTCCAGGTGTGAATTCCTAGCGTAGCAGCAGCTTTGGTGTTTGCTTCCGTGTCGTCAATAAAAATGGTTTCTTCAGCTTTTAAATTGTTTTCATTCAGCACAAACTCATAAATTTCCGTATCTGGTTTGCGCAGGTGAATTTCATGAGAAAGGTAAAATTGTTCAAAGCAATTTTTAAATTCAGTATACAATTCCATTCCCCAGTTTTCCTGAATCCAAGAAAGGTGTAAATCGTTGGTATTACTCAGGATAAACAGTCGGTAGTTATTCTCTTTTGCTAAGTTTTTGATAAATTCCAAACGATGTTTTGGAAAATCTTTTAAAATCGCATTCCAAGCATCTTTTAAGCCTTCTTTGGTCGCATGTGGAAATTGATCGTGATAAAAATTGACAAATTCATCAGTTGATAGCAATCCTTTTTCATACGCTTCATTTGTGGCAGTCATTGCAGGTGTAAAGTCATCAACACCAAGCTTTTGTAACTCTATTTGTGTTGCAGGTTTATCGAGATTGATGAAAATATCACCGTAATCAAAAATTATATTTTTAATCATTTTTATAAATATCTAATACATCGTTTACAATGTGTGTGGTCTGTTGTAATTGTCCAGAAAATTGCGGCGCTTCAATACCGTTCCCAAACGAATTATTTCCTCTAAAAACGCGTGCTTCATCCCATACATTGGCATCAATAAAAGTTTGCAAGGTTTGTTTGCCGCCTTCAATAATCACAGATTGTATGTTATGACGATACAATACATCACAAATTTGTTGTGTTACATGTTCAGAAAAATCAATAGTTTCAAAGATGCAGTTTTCCGTATTCTCTTTCTGTTGTGATGTGATTACAATTGTTTTTACAGATGCATCAAATAAATGATAATTTTCTGGAATGCGCAATGATGTATCCAACACAATTCGCACAGGATGCTTGCCATACCAATCGCGCGTTGTTAATTTTGGATTGTCGGTAATTGCTGTATTCGTTCCCACTAAAATAGCCGCTTCTTCACTGCGCCATTTATGTACAAGCTGACGCGAATATTGATTGGTGATCCAATTGGGTTGCGCAGGATCATGTTCGTTTCGAATCTTATCAATAAAACCGTCTTGCGTTTGTGCCCATTTTAATATAATGTACGGACGTTTGTGCTGATGAAATGTGAAAAATCGTTTGTTTGAAGCAATGCATTCATCTTTCAAAACATCTAATACTACTTCGCGACCAGCGTCTTTGAGTTTTTGAATTCCGCGTCCCGCCACTTTTGCAAACGGATCAATCGTACCAATCACTACTTTCGGAATTTTATTTTGAATGATTAAATCGCTACACGGTGGCGTTTTGCCAAAATGACTACACGGTTCTAATGATACATATATCGTGGCTTCTTTCAATAATGATTTATCTTGAACAGAATTGACTGCGTTCACTTCGGCATGACTTCCACCATACGCACTTGTGTAGCCTTCGCCAATAATTGTATCATTATGCACAATTACAGCGCCAACGGACGGATTAGGCATTGCCGCAGACAATCCATTTTTTGCCAGTTGCAAACAGCGTTTCATGTATGTTTCATGAATTGTAGACATCAGATTTTTATTTTAATTTCTTTTGTTTCATCAACTTCATAATCATACGAAAAACCAAGTTTGGTAAACGTAATAATGCCTTTATATTGCACGCGTATTTTTCTATTGATCAAACTATTGAGAATACCGCCTACGATTCCGTCTTCATTGCTGCTAAATACTTTTTTTGTGTGAATGATTGCTCGGAGTGGCACCATAAATTCATCATCTGCCGGAACCTCAAATACTTCCGAACTTATCTGTGCTACCTTTACATCATTAATGAGTACATCTATATTTTTGGTTTCCAAACTACCACCAACATCATTTTGATTGATGAAAAACGCATCGGCAGAAAGCACAATAGTTTCTAGCGTGGAAGACAGTACTTTTATATTGTCTACTTTTATAAACAACGGCTGTTTACTAACGTTGCAACTTATAAAAAGTAGGAGGAAAGCTATGATGAAGCATTTTTTCATATTTAGATTTTATAGTGTGAAGATGTTACCTTTCAATTTGATAAAAATGTTTGAATAAAAGCAACAACAAACAACCAAAAACAAACAACGAATGTCGTCCAAAATCAGTATCTTCACGGCATCGCAAAACTACGCAATTTCTATTTGAAGCGAATACAAAATGAGTCAAGAATTCTACCAAGATCAAACTTTTACCCAAATTGATTACACACGACAGGTATTTCCAAAAGGCGAATATGATAATTGTACATTTGTGAATTGCAAGTTTGAGGAAGTGGACATGGCAGCGATGACCTTTTTAGAATGTACATTTGAAACCTGTGATTTGACGAATGCAAAGATTAAAATTACTGCTTTTAATGAAGTTGAGTTTTTAAATTGTAAGTTGTTAGGTGTGGATTTTGGTGTGTGTAATGATTTTATGTTTTCGGTGAATTTTGATAGTTGTAATTTAGAATTGGCGTCTTTTGCTGCTTTGACCATTAAACAAACAAAGTTTCGTGCGTCGAGTTTGAAATCGGTAGATTTTACCGACACCAACTTGGAAAGTGCCGAATTTGACGATTGTGATTTGCGAGATGCTATTTTTGAGCGAACCAATTTGGAAAAAGCAGATTTCACTTCGGCACGCAATTACATGATTGATCCTACACAGAATCGATTGAAAAAGGCAACATTTTCCCGAAAAGAAATTCACGGTTTGCTTGCAAAGTTTGAAGTCGTTGTGAAATAGTTGTTAGTTCTTGAATATGAGTATTGATTTTTGATAGACGATTTTAGATGTGCGATTGCTCAAAGAACAAATCAACAGTTAAGAAGTTTATAAGTTTACGTTTCAAAGAACAATTCACAATTCAACATTCAAAATTTAACATCAAACGAAATGATAGTTTTTATTAGTATTGAGATATTAGTAGTGAGAATTGAGAAGTTTTCGTTAGGCATTAGTGATTAGGGAATAGGCAATAGTGTAGATAAGTTTCAAAGAACGAATCAACAAATCAACAAACAAACGAATTCACAAATAAGAAGTTGAAAAGTGTATAAATTTAGGAGTTTACGTTTCAAAGAACAATTCACAATTCAACATTCAAAATTTAACATCAAACGAGAAAAATGTAAAATGTAAAACTCAAAATATAAAATGAAAAAGTAGTTTTAACCAACAACCAAAAGCGAAGCGACCCAAAACCCAAAACCTAAGTAAAAAATGATCATACGAAAAATAGAACCCAAAGACAATCCAGCGATGGCAGCTTGCATTCGCGAAGTCATTCCTGAGTTTGGAATGCCAAAAGTCGGTACAGCTTACGAAGATCCTGAAACTGAAGCTATGTATGAAGCGTATCAGGGTGAACGTGAAGTGTATTATGTAATTGAAGAAGATGGAGAAGTAGTTGGCGGTGCAGGAATTAAGCAACTGCGCGATAATCCTCCGAATGTGTGTGAGTTGCAAAAGATGTATTTTTTATCCAAAACCAGAGGAAAAGGCTACGGGAAATTATTGTTTGCCAAATGTTTGGAAGTAGCCAAATCGTTTGGTTATGAAAAATGTTACCTGGAATCGTCACCAAAATTCAAAGCTGCTATCCATATTTACGAGCAATTCGGATTTCAACATTTAGACAAACCTTTAGGTGCTACAGGTCACTATTCATGCGATGTTTGGATGATTAAGGATTTGTAGGTACTGGGTGTTTAGTCTAGGGTTTTAGGTAGTTTCTTAGTAAAATCTAATTCTTTAAAGCGACAAATGAATAATAGATTTGAAATGTTGAATGCTAAATATTGAATTTTAAATAGCATTTCGAGAAACTCAGTATAAACAAATTAACAAAAAATGAAGTTGAAAAGTGTATAAGTTTAGGAGTTTACGTTTCAAAGGACAATTCACAATTTAAAATTCACCATTCAACATCAAACGAAAAAAATATAAAATATAGAACCGCAA
>JBCCLS010000371.1:0-4291 GCA_039026835.1 Bacteroidota bacterium
AAATTAACAATTATATGAGTTATTCAAAACCAACATTTAAAGAGAAATATCACAACTTTATCAACGGTGAATTTGTGGCGCCAATTGGTGGACAATACTTTGACAACACCTCACCAATTGACAATAGTTTGATTGCACAATATCCGCGCTCACAAAAGGAAGATGTAGAACTTGCGTTAGATGCTGCCAATGCTGCTAAAGAAGCTTGGGGAAATACTTCAGCTACGGAAAGAGCAACCTTATTGAACAAAGTTGCTGACATTATTCAAGAGAACTTAGAAGAATTTGCACTCGTAGAAACTTGCGATAATGGAAAACCAATTCGTGAAACCTTAAACGCAGATATTCCACTATGTGTAGATCATTGGCGTTATTTTGCATCCTGTATTCGTGCCGAAGAAGGAAGTGCTACTGAACTAGATCAGCATACACTTTCCATGAACATTAAAGAGCCTTTGGGAGTTGTGGGACAAATTATTCCTTGGAATTTCCCATTGTTAATGTTATCGTGGAAATTGCCACCAGCCTTAGCTACAGGAAACTGTGTTGTTCTAAAACCTGCGGAGCAAACACCTTCTACAGCTACCTTATTGATGGAAAAAATTGCCGATGTATTTCCTCCTGGAGTTGTGAACATTGTGCATGGATTTGGTCCAGAAGCAGGAAAACCGTTGGCGTCGAGCTCGCGTGTAGATAAAGTTGCCTTTACAGGAGAAACGACTACGGGACAGTTGATTATGCAGTATGCCTCTAAAAACTTAAATCCAGTTACGATGGAATTGGGTGGAAAATCTCCAAATATCTTTTTTAACAGTGTCATGGATGCAGATGATGCCTTTTTAGACAAAGCGATTGAAGGAGCTGTTTTATTTGCCTTTAATCAAGGAGAAGTATGTACCTGTCCGTCACGAATTTTAGTGCAGGAAGATATTTACGATGCATTTATGGCAAAAGTTATTGAGCGAACAGAAGCCATCATCCAAGACAATCCGTATGATACGAGCACAATGGTTGGAGCGCAAGCATCCAATGATCAATACGAAAAGATTCAATCGTATTTGAAAATTGGTGTGGAAGAAGGTGCCAAAGTCTTAACAGGCGGCGAAGCTAACAAATTGGGAGGCGATTTGGCAAATGGATTCTACATCAAGCCAACATTATTGGAAGGACATAATAAAATGCGCGTATTTCAAGAAGAAATCTTTGGTCCGGTTGCCTGCGTAACAAAATTCAAGGATGAAGCAGAAGCCTTGGAAATCGCAAATGATACCTTATACGGTTTAGGCGCAGGTGTTTGGACACGCGATGCCCATCAATTGTATCAAATTCCAAGAGCGATCAAAGCGGGACGTGTTTGGGTAAACTGCTATCACGCGTATCCTGCACATGCACCATTTGGTGGTTATAAAAAATCAGGATTCGGAAGAGAAACACATGTGATGATGTTGAATCATTACCGTCAAACGAAGAATATGTTGATCTCTTATGATAAGAATAAATTAGGATTCTTCTAGAATTCAAAGCTATCGCAAGTCTGAGACGTTATCGCAAGTCTGAGACTCGCGATAGCTTCAATAATAAATTTGTATTTTAATAGATAAAATATAGCTATGGAAAGAATTGCAATCACTGAAAAGGCAGCAAAAATTGTCAATCAATTAAAAGCACAACACGGAAACCTCATTTTTCATCAAAGTGGTGGTTGTTGTGACGGCTCTTCTCCAATGATCATTCCTGAAGAAGATATGTATTTGGATGAAAGCGATATTCATTTAGGCATACTGGAAGGTGTGAATTTCTACATGAATCAAGATCAATTTGAATATTGGAAACACACACATTTAACCGTTGACATCACAGAAGGTCGCGGTGCTAGTTTCTCTTTAGAAATTCCCTTAGGATTGCGATTTATCATTCATTCTAGATTGTTGACTGAGGAAGAGAATGCGGTATTAAATCCAAAGTGACATATAGTTTTAAAGTTGTATAAAGTCTGAGACTTTATACAACTTTGTTCCAACAACCATCAACTAACAACCAACAACTACAACGTATTCAACTGATTGCTCTTGTTATCATCACTAATCGTCCAAAAGAAACCAACAAAGAAAAACTGATCTTGTGCAGGACGTAATGATCTTCGTTGAAAAACACCGTTGACATCAGGCTGATCTGCGTATTCGTAACCAAATACATTTCGAACACCTAATGCATTCGATAACGAGAAATACAAGATTTTCTGGGGTGAAATCAAATATGCCCAATTCACACTTAAGTTGTGGAAATCTTTGGTGCGTTCATTTAAAAATCCTCCTATATTCGGATCGGTATACGCTCTTCCTGTAGAATATCCATAGCTAAATCCTACCTGACTTTTCAAGGAATCTATCCAATATTTTGTAACGAGTGAAAAATTATGTCGGGTCGCAAAATTTGGCATGGCTTCCGTTGGGAAATTTTCAAACTTTCGTGAAGTATCCAAATACGAATACGAAACCCAGTAATCTAAATTTTTGATACTCGTATTGTCTCTCCACCACAAATCCAATCCTGTAGCATGACCAAAACCATCATTTGCGAAATCCGTTCCGAATTGTGGAAATTCTCCTGAAAAAGTAACCAAATTATTGTAATTTTTGTGAAAAGCTTCGGCACGAAACGTTTTTCCTTCATGCGTATATTGATAGTTTAAAATATAATGTGTTGCATTTTCTGGTTGAAAACTAGAGCTGAATTTTAAAAAGCCATTGTTTGGATTTTGATAAAATCGCCCAAAAGCAAACGATATCTGATCTTTTTCTGAAGTTTTATAGGCAATGGAGACGCGTGGTGAAATCGACGTTTCATTCAATAAAGAAGTATGATCCAAACGCACGCCAACTTTGGCTGCTAAGTTTTTTGAGAAGAAAATATCTGATTCTGCAAACGCACCAAATAAGTCACTTTGAAAACCATATTCTTGCTGTGGTACGAAGGAATTTTCAAATTCTTCATCAAAATTCGTAGAAAAATATTCTGCTCCAAAATTAAGTTTGAATCTGCTGCTAAATTTCTTTTTCAACTTGGCTTTGAAGTGAAATGAATTCTCCAAACTACTAATTCGGTCGTCAATAATACGTAGTTTGGAACGATCGCGTGTATAACTCAATCCTGTAGCAATTCCCCAATCATCGCTTAATACGCCTTTGTACGAAGTATTCATGTATAAATTCTTGTTGTTGAGTTTGAAACGAACCAACTCCTCAAAATTGATACTTTCCTGATCAAGTTCAAAATCTGTAAAATCAAACGCAGTGTAAAATTTTAGTGTTCCATTCTCAAAATGATGACGAAATACACTTTCGCCTTGTCCACTTTGAATGGGCTTTATCCAATCGTTACGATCTGGAAATGCTGCTAAATACGGTGCTAAATTTGTATACGACGTGCTAAAACTTACAGAACCTTTTTCCCACTTTTCAGTATGTCCCACACCGCCACCAACAGTCATAATCGCAATATCAGTTTTCTCTTGGTCAGGCTTGTTGATGGTATTTAATTCCAATACACCTGACAATGCTTGTCCGTATTCCGCCGAATATCCACCTGTTGAAAAGGTAATTCCCGTAAATAAAAAAGGAGAATAACGCCCGCGTGCCGGAAGGTTATTGGTCGTATTGCTATACGGAGTAAACACACGAATGCCGTCAATAAAAATTTGTGTTTCTTCCGCGCCACCACCACGCACAAACAAACGTCCATCTTCTGCTACAGTACTGGTTCCCGGTAAAGTTTGCAAAGCGCCAACAAAATCGCCCAATGCACTTGCTGTGGTTACAATATCTAAGGGTTTTAGTGCACTTACTTTAGCATTTTCGCCCGCTTCAAATGAACCTGCACTCAATACAACTGCATTTAACGCATCTACATTTTCGCGAAGTTGTAGGGTAATATTTTCCATTTCAGAAACATTTAGAAGTACTTCTTTTGTTTCAAACGATAAAAAGGAAACTACTAAAATTTGTGTACCGGTTTCTGTAGTTGTAAAGTTAAATTCCCCTTTTTCATTGGTAGATGCGCCATCATAGGTTCCTTTCAAATACACATTCGCACCAAAAATAGGTTCGTTAGAAGAGTCTGTTACGATTCCTGAAACGCTGGATTGCGCTAGGATAACATTGCAAAAACAAAAAGCGATAAGTCCAAATAATTTTTTCATGAGATTAGTTTTTTATTGATTGATGATGAGACAAATCTCCTGCAAAAGGAAAAAATTTAAAAAAAGGAACGACCCAACTGTCATAATTTTAGG
>JBCCLS010000372.1:0-4286 GCA_039026835.1 Bacteroidota bacterium
ACAAATTTGTTAGCCTCGTTTGGATAAATGGTATCTGCTTTATTATTCCAAAGTGTAATGTCATCGACCGGCGTTCTAACAATAATAAATTCAGTGCCAGTTTCAGAAACGGTTACGGTAGCAGGTTCAATTTTTTTCGCACAAGAAGCTATAATAAGCAATGCGAAGACAAAGCATAATTTTTTCATTAGATAGGTGTTTTTTGATTGATGTTCTTAAAGATACATAAAAAAGGTTCTTATCTCGATGTAAAGTCGAACACAAGAACCTTTTTTCTATTGTTATTGCTTTGATGATTGCACAGTAACGACCATCATTTCTGTGTTCTCAGGTACGATTGTTTATTGATCGTTTTCTTTTACCTTTTCTTTTAATTTGTGTTTCTGTTTGGCTTTATTCTTGTTTTTTGCCTTTGCTTTCTCTTTATTTTTTGATTTTACTTTGATCTCTTTCAATTTTGCCTTTTTCTTTGCTCTTGGAGGTGGAGGCGGCAATTCATTTCCTTTTTCATTTACCATTTTTGCATTTTCATTAAAAATGTATTTCCTACCTTTTTTTACGACGTAATAATACTTTTTCCCATTAATCTCCATGGTTTTCATCTCTTCACCTCTCATAATTTTATGCATTATCTCTAAATCTTTAAGTTCTTCTGCAGATGGTGCTGGAGGCGGTGGAGGTGGTGGTGGCGTAGGAGAAGAAATTTCTTTGATTTGTGCTTTTTTAGGAGCCGGTGGCATTGGCGGTGGCGGTGGAAGACGTATTTCATCATCCTTGTCAAGAGTTTGCAATGTAATGTCGTAGATATTATTGTCTTTTAAGAGCGTAACTGTTTTCAATACAAAATCTTTGGAAACACTCGCATCACTAATTATGGAAGCGGTTTTCGTTTTTTTGGATTTAATTTTTGCAAGCTCAGACTTTATTACGTTGTCTAGTTTTTTGAGATCAGGCACTACATAATTATCATTCACTAAAAACTTCTTTTCTTTAGTAATATAGATTGAAATGTCTTTACGCTGCGTTTTATCTTGTGTTGCATCATAATACATATCTGCAACTGCATTCGGTCCTTTGGAATTGTCAGTTTGCGTCACTACTTGTGTAACTTCTTTTTGAGAATCATTCGTTACAGCGCCTACCTTCTTTTTGCCCAAGCGCATTTGATTTTTTCCTTTGATGTAAATAATTACATCTTCTCCTAACGGCGTGCCAAGACCACTGGCCATGTTTTCAAATCCACTTTCCGTATACAAATGTGTTTGGTATACTTGTGGAAAACGTTGGCTACGCGCATTTTTGTGTACAAAGCTTTGAAAAAAGTGTACAATCGTATGTTTGGTAATTTCTTTGTTGTCAATCACACGGCCATCCAACCACAGCGCAAACTTCTGTTTATTCTGCCACAGAAGAAGTTGTTGTTGTGAGGGTTTTATCGCAATAGGTTTGGATGGTGGCGGCATGAGTCTTGCTTTTTCTGCTTCGGTCAATTCTGAATAATTTTTTTCAGTAGTTTCTTGTTCAGTATTTTCAAAAACAAAAGTTACATTTTTATAATAATCGGCTTTTGGGTCTTGTTCGTTTTGAAAGTCTATAACGGTTGCGGGAGTTGCAACTGCGTTTGCAACTGTTTCTTGTGCAATTACTTTTGTGCTAAATAAAAATAATGCAGTGATAAAAATTGGAATCGTGAGCGAAGCCATAAGCCATGCGTGTCCACGAGTTGTATGTTTTGTCATCATTTGTAATCTCTTTTTAGTTACAGAAAAATTTAAATTACTGGCCAAGTACATTGTGTGATGTCCATGTGCATTTTCCAATAACAATTGTTGGTATGCCGGAACTTGTGTGTTTGATTTTAATACAGCATCATCTGCTAAAAATTCGTGATTGAGCTGTATGGCCTTTTTGTAATAGATAAGTAACGGATTGAACCAAAATACAATTTGGATCAATTCAATTAAAATAATATCGAGCGTATGTCTTTGTGCCACATGCGCCAATTCGTGTGTGTATAATTCTTCTGCGATATTTTGTGTATCGTACGCTTCTTTTCGTAAAAATATATAGTGTAAAAACGTATGCGGTAACACATTTTCCTTCAGTAAAACAAGCGAAGCTACTTTGTATCGCACACGCAATCCCGTGATAATTTTGTAAAATATTTTATAGATATTTCGAATAAAGCGGAAGAAGAATAGTAAATATCCAATCGCATACAAACTTATAATGATCAATATCCAAGTAGGAAGCGCATTTGTTTCCACAAGTGGTTCAACACTATGTACTTCTGTAGCCGCTAGATCAATTGTTGAAAAATTGCTTAAAGTTGTGGCATCCGTAAATGGAATTTCCATGGTGGTTTCCATAGTAATACATGGAACTGCAAATGCAAAACACAATCCAAAAAGTAGATAATATCGGTTGAACACATACATACGTTCACGCTCTAATACTACTTTATACACTAAAAGTATCAGCGCTAAGCACAATCCTGATTTGATAATATATGTGATCATAAGTTAGTAATTGATTACTGTTATTCCTTAAATTTTTTATTGACTTTTTTAACATTGCCAAAAGTCATGACATACGATCCGCCGTATTTGGTTTTCTGTTCGCCATATTTTTGCGCTTTGTAATAGTCGTGCGTGTAAAACATACACCAAAATGGTTGTGGATATTTTTTGGAACGACCAGTTTTGGTAATTGTCATAGGTGCAGAATACGACGCAAAATCTGTGCGTTTGTACTTCGCTAATTCCGAATTATCAACCGACTCACCATCAATCCAAACTGCATATACCTTTTTGTTGCGATATGTTTGCAATTCGTCCGTGGATGGCATTCGTTTTTCCATCGGTTTTGGAATGTAGAACGAAAAGCGCATCTCTTTGCTGTTTTTTTCCGTTTCGGTCAAATCTTCGTATTTCTTATCTAAAATAGGATCTACTCCTACAAGTGTATCTTTATATTTAATTGCGGACCTGTAGTGTATAAAGCGCACACCGGCAAAATACGAATCGATCGTTACGTTTGTCTGTTGCGGTTTTGCTGTTGTGGTTTGTATTGGCTTCGCTTTCGTTTCTTGCGAAGTTGGTACAGGTTCACTAGCCTGTTGCGTTGTTTCCTCCGTTTGCACAATCGTTTCTCTCGTACTAAAGCTGTACAAAGTGAACGCGATTAATGGAATGAATAACAAGCTACGAAGCAATAATGTTCGTTTGGATGTATTTGATTTCATAATCGTAAATCTCTTTTTAATGGATGAATGATTAATGGCATTCGCCAGATTTGACGCTGTGGAACGCGAAGAAAATCGCAATACAATTTCTTGATAAACAGAAGTATGTACGCCTTTTTGTAACACACCTTGATCTGCTAAAAACTCATGATTCAGTTTGATGGCTTCCTTAGCTAAATACAGCAACGGATTGAACCAAAAAACGACTTGCAACGCTTCTATCAGAATAATGTCTAGCGAATGGCGTTGTCTTGCATGCGTTTCTTCATGCCAAATAACTTCTTGTGGAAGGTGTTGGAATTCAAACGTTTGCTTATTAAAAAAGATGTATTTCCAAAAGGTATGTGGTGTAATTTTTTCATTGAGCAACACATACGTTACGCTTCTGTTAGGTTGTTTCGGATTTTGTTGCACTTTGGCAATCATCCGCCACAAATTTCGAATAAACTTACCTCCAAAAAGTAGCAATCCGATACCATATATACTCCAAATAACAGTGTTCCAATCCATGGTAGTGGTTACTTCTGTTGCTGATGGCAAAGATGTGATTACAACCTCAGATTTCATGCTATACACTTGTGCAACAGTTACTGCTGGCACGTAGGTTGTAAATGTAATACACGGAATACCAACAGCGAGTATAAGTGTTGCAAGCAAATAATAGCGTTTGAGTACATGCGTGTTTTCTCTTTCAAGAAACAGCTTGTAAAACGCTAAAAATATAGCAAGTATGGCACTGAATTTTAGAATATACACTAGCATTTGTTACTTCTTTTTGATCTCATTATCAATAAGTTTGCGTAAATCTTCTAGTTCTTCTTTGGTCAAATTTGTTTCTTTCGTGAAAAAAGAAGCAAACTGAGAAGCGCTATCATTGAAAAAGTTTTTGATAAGTCCATTGACGTGCTTCGAAAAATAATCCGCTTTTTTGATAAGTGGATAATATTCTCTTGCTTTCCCAAACGTTGTATAAGCCACATACCCTTTATCGGTCATGCGCTTTAGTAAGGTAGCAATGGTCGTTGTTGCAGGTTTTGGATCG
>JBCCLS010000373.1:0-4263 GCA_039026835.1 Bacteroidota bacterium
AAGATATTGAAGCAGATATTTCTGTAGCAGACGATTCTGTGTTTCACCGTCACACCGTAGCAAGCGGAGATACACTAGGAAAAATTGCAAAGCAATATTATGGAAAAGCCAATCAGTATCACGCTATTTTTAAAGCAAATACCGATATTTTAGACAATCCAGATGTAATTCACCCAGGACAAGAATTGATCATTCCACATTTGTCTTAAAACATCAAGAAATATAAAATAGAAAAGCTTCCTTTTAGGGAGCTTTTTTGTTTGTGCTTTATTACATATATAAAGGTCTAAAATTTTATTATGTATCGATTGCGATGTAAATTTGCAGAAAAATCACCCTTTATTTTTATTTATATAAAAGTCATTGCATGAAATACATAGTACCATTTTTCACATTCCTTTTAGTTTCCTCCTATTTACAAGCCCAACAATTTGAAGAGTATACATTTAATTGTATGTCAAAACATGGAACTACATCCGCCACTAAAATAGTAATTAAATTCGCTGATAAAGAAAAAATACCTACTGCAGAAATTGCAGCAGAAAAAATAGAAAAGCCAACGCTAAAGCTTTTAAAAAAGTATTCAACTGTAGACTATTATTTCAAAAGTCCTGAAATCCATGACCATTTAAAAAAGATCTTTACAAACAACTTTGCCAATTCTGAATATAAAATAATTAGTTTTTACATAGACATTGAAGTGGATAAGGAAGTTATCATGTTACAAGAAAAAATTTATGATCTAGAACAAAATGCAATGATGGTTCATTGGGACATCAACGAACGCTTGAAGAAAACCAAAAAAGAGTTGGAAACCAATAAAAAGTTAACCAAAAAAGAAAAGGAGGAACTAGAAAAACAGTTGTTTTTACTTGAAAACGCACAATACATTCAAAATTTTTATTCTAACAGACTGAATTTTGAAATAAAGGAGTAGCGAGTTACTTTCTTTAGTCTTCAATGGTACGATTTACCAAATTCAAAATACGGTCAAATTGTTCTTGAAGTCCCATATCACTATTGTCAAAGGCAATCGCACCTTCAGCTTGTCGCAACGGTGAATCTTCGCGATGAGAATCTACATAGTCTCTATTTTGTACATTTCTGAGCACATCTTGATATTGTACGTCGTCTCCTTTATCAAGCAACTCTTTGTAGCGACGCATAGCTCTTTTTTCGGGAGAAGCAGTCATAAATAATTTTAACTCAGCATCCGGAAATACCACGGTTCCAATATCGCGCCCGTCCATGACAATGCCTTTATCTTCGCCCATTTTCTGCTGTTGTTTTACCAACTGATACCGCACTTCGGGCACCGCAGCTACTTTGCTCACATAGTTAGACACGTTTAAGGTTCTGATTTCTTTCTCTACATTTTCTCCATTTAAGTACATTTCGGCAAAGCCCAAACTATCATTATATACAAAGTGAAGCTGAATGTTATCTAAATCATCTACCAATTCGTTTACAGAAAAATCAGTTGCATTGATATAACCTTTGCGCAGTGTATACAATGTTACAGCACGATACATAGCGCCAGTATCGACATAAATATATTCTAGTTTTTTTGCGAGTTGTTTGGCAATCGTACTTTTTCCTGTAGATGAAAAGCCATCAATGGCGATGATAATTTTTTTCATGATTGCGTTCTTTTGGCGTGTATGTAGACTATTGCAGATTGATGGTCACTCCAAACAAACTTGTATTAGCTGCAATGGCATAACGCGCATAGGTATAATCAAATTTAAGCTTGTTGATTCGGAGTCCAAATCCTGCGGTAATTCCTGAAAAATTACGTTGATCTACAATTTTGAGCTCTTCTCCTCTACGGAAGTTGTATCCTACTCTGATATTAAAACCTTTATCAGGAAACAATTCCATTCCCACAATGGTACGACGAATTATGTTTTGAAAAAAGGTAACTTCTTCTTCCGTAGTGCCACCTTCAATAGATTGTTCTGCTCTGTTTGGATTAGCAAATGCAATATTCCATTCCTGCAGGTTTTCAAACGTAACGTGCCAACGAATAGGAACGTGTTCTAATTTTTGAGACAATCCTAAGATTAATTCAAAAGGCAATTGTTCTTGTACGCCTGCATAGGTTGTAAATTGTACACCCAAGTTACGTGCCACCAAAGCTACGTTAAACTCCAACTCTTTGTTGACATACATCATTCCCAAATCTACAGCGCCACCAAACGAATTGTATTGTTCTAATTTTGACGTGATAAATTTGGCATTGGCACCAATGTGAATGTCAGTTCGTGGAATGTTGTATGCATATCCTAACGATACTGCCACTTCATTTCCTGTAAAACTTCCGGTAGCATTTCCTTGTTCGTCATAACCGTCAAATTGACCATACGAAACATAGGTAACGCCTGCATGAAATGTTTGTACGCGTCTGTCCCACGTATAAGCATACGCTGCTGACCCGTAGTTGACATCTCCCAAATAATTGACATAATTTACAGACAGTTGATTGTCCATTTGGTAGTTGATCGTAGCAGGATTAAACAACGCCTGATTGACATCTTTATCATAATTGGTGATCACCTTTCCTCCAAGCGCTGCTTGTCTTGGTGAAGAAACCAAGTTTAAAAACTGATACGTATATCTACCGCCAATTTGGGCAGTAACAAGTGTAGTTATAAACAAAAAAAAGGAAAAGAGGATTTTTTTATGCATGTGACAAAGTAACTAAAATCTTTATTCAAAACGTTTACATATTGTAAATATTTTACGTCTTTTTTAAAAAACTCAGATATTTCTTTTAATTCAATTTTTTTCTGCGGCAAAACTACATTTTTTAGACTAATATTTTATGTATAAACTAAACAAAAAATGAACTCAAAATATACATCCGAGTTCATTTTCTATTTCGATTTTAAATTCTCTTTTTACTTAGTCTACCGATAATGTTTTAGCATTTTTCACAGCTTCGTCTGTAACAGCATGTTTGATGACTTCGCTCATTTCAGTGACATAGTGAAACGTCAATCCTTTTAAGTAGGATTCTTTGATTTCCAAAATATCGCGTTTGTTTTGCGCGCACAAGATGATTTCTTTGATTCCGGCACGTTTTGCCGCCAATATTTTCTCCTTGATTCCGCCAACTGGCAACACTTTTCCTCGAAGTGTAATCTCTCCCGTCATGGCAATATCTTTTTTTACTTTTTTCTGTGTGAATAAAGACACTAAGGAAGTCAACATGGTAATTCCTGCACTTGGACCATCTTTCGGAGTTGCACCTTCTGGCACGTGAATGTGTACATTGTATTTTGAAAATACTTCTGGTTGAACACCTAAAAAGTCTGCATTTGATTTCATGTATTCCATGGCAATCGTTGCAGATTCTTTCATTACTTTTCCTAAATTTCCCGTGATCGAAAGTGTTCCTTTTCCTTTAGATAAAGTGGATTCAATAAATAAAATATCTCCGCCTACGCTTGTCCACGCCAAACCTGTCACAACTCCTGCCACATCGTTATTTTCATATTTACTGCGCTCCATACGCGCCGGACCTAACACTTCTTCTATGATGGCGTTGGTTACTTTTTTCTCGTAACTATCTTCCATTGCAATGGATTTTGCTGCGTAACGTACCATCTTAGCAATTTGCTTTTCCAGTCCACGCACACCACTTTCGCGCGTGTAGCCTTCTATAATTTTTTCGAGTTGCTTCTTCCCTATTTTTAAATCTTTCTCGGTGAGTCCATGTTCTTTTAGTTGCTTTTCTAATAAATGCTTCCCACCAATTTCAATTTTTTCTTCCGTTGTATATCCTGTGACATTGATAATTTCCATACGATCGCGCAATGCTGGCTGAATGGTTCCCAAACTATTTGCTGTCGCAATGAACATTACTTTTGACAAGTCGTAGCCCATTTCCAAGAAATTATCATAAAATTCCGTGTTTTGTTCTGGATCCAATACTTCTAACATCGCCGATGACGGATCACCATTATGACTGCTCGAAAGTTTATCAATTTCATCCAATACAAATACAGGATTCGAAGTTCCTGCCTTCTTTAAACTTTGGATAATACGTCCTGGCATTGCACCAATATAGGTTTTACGATGTCCGCGAATTTCTGCCTCATCACGCAATCCACCTAAGGAAATACGCACATATTCTCTGCCCAATGCTTCCGCAATAGACTTTCCTAACGAAGTTTTTCCAACACCCGGAGGACCGTACAAACATAAAATTGGTGATTTCATGTCGTTGCGCAGTTTTAAGACTGCTAAGTATTCTATGAT
>JBCCLS010000374.1:0-4255 GCA_039026835.1 Bacteroidota bacterium
GAAGCTTTTGCTATCAAAAATGGTGTCTTTTATCGTGTCGGATCTAACAATGATGTGTCTGAATTGATCGGACCAAAAACAAAAGTAATTGATGCTAACAAACACAGAGTAATTCCTGGATTGAATGACTCACATACACATGGTGTTCGTGAAGGATTGCACTATGGATTGGAATTGCGTTGGGATTGGGTCGATTCGGTCGAAGAAGCGCTCGCCATGCTGGCAGAAGAAGTAAAACATACTCCCAAAGGACAATGGATTCGTGTGGTAGGAGGTTTTTCATGGGAACAATTTCGCGAGAAACGAATGCCTACACTAGAAGAAATCAACAAAGTAGCGCCTGATCATCCTGTGTATATTTTTTATCTGTATGCGTATGGAATGCTCAATAAAAAAGCAGTGGAAGTACTCAATTATGACAATGAACCAATTGATTTATATCACAAAGGTAGAATTGAAAAAGACAGAATGGGAAGAGCCACAGGAATCATTACAGCCGCGCCTTCTGGTTTGATTATGTACAAAACATTGACCAAACTTCCCACAAAAACAAAACCACAACAAGTTTTAGGAACACGTCATTTTATGAACGAAATGAACGTGTTAGGACTTACTTCCATTTCTGACGCGGGCGGCGGTGGAATGCAATATCCAGAAGCCTATGATGTCATCCATGATGTGCACAAACAAGGATTGTCCACAGTTCGTGTGGGTATTCACACCTTTCCGCAAGTTGGCGGACGCGAATATGCAGACTATCAAAAGTGGATTGGCATGATAAAACCAGACGATGGAGACGACATGTTGCGCTTTATCGGTGGTGGCGAAAACATTTGTTGGGCAGCCTATGACTACGAAATCTTTGCGCAAGAACGTCCAAACTTAGAACGCAACGTAAAAGAAGTTGCCATGCCAATTTACAAGTTGTTAGCAGAAAATAACTGGCCGTGGCGACAGCATATTACCTATAACGAATCTGCTGAAATTTTACTAGATATTTACGAAGAAGTGGCTGCTGGCGGCGGTGGAAAATTGCCAAAAGGAACTTTTATCGATCACGGAGAAACCTTCTCAGAAAGAACACTAGAGCGCATTGCCAAATTGGATATGGGAATTGCGATTCAAAATAGAATTGCCTATCAGGCAGAAGATTTTGTACAACGCTATGGCGCTGCAAAATTATCGCAAACGCCACCAGTACGAAAGATGCTAAAAATGGGCATTCCAGTTGGTGGAGGAACCGATGCTACACGTGTAAGCTCATACAATCCTTGGTATTCTATTCATTGGTTGGCTACGGGGCAATCGCGTGGCGGACGACAAATGTATGGCGAGGACAACATTCTTACCAGAGAAGAAGCGCTACAATTGTGGACTACAGGTTCTGCATGGTTTACAGGCGATTCAGGGCGTAAGGGAGCCATTCAAGAAGGACAATTGGCAGACTTTACCATCTTAAATCAAGATTATATGGAAGTGCCTGATGCGCTCATTCCGAGAACACATGCCAAGTTGACTGCAGTTGGTGGACGTATCGTACACGCCTATGGAGATTTTAAAAAATTCGCACCAAAAGCATTGCCAGAAGTAGCACCAGATTGGTCACCATTATACCGAATGGGAGACTTCCGAAAGTTATATATGGGATAAAAATCAACACAAAAAATAAATTTAAACACAAAAAAAACATACAAAATGGAAACAGCAATCAAAACAAAATGGACGATAGACAATGCACACTCTGAAGTTGGTTTTAAAGTAAAACACATGATGATTTCAACCGTAAAAGGACATTTTGAAGCGTATGAGGCAACAATTGAAGCAAACGGAGAAGATTTTAGCGAAGCAAGCTTTCAATTTTCAGCAAACATAGATTCAATCAACACAAAAAATAAAGATAGAGACAATCACCTAAAGTCAGATGATTTCTTCAATGCAGCCAACTATCCTGAAATGACCTTTACTTCTACGTCTTTTAATGGGGAAACCCTTACGGGAGATTTAACGATTAGAGACATCACCAAAGAAATTACGCTGGATGTAGATATCAATGGTGTTGCTGTAGATCCGTACGGACAAACTAAAGCAGGATTGGAAATTCGTGGAAAAATCAATCGTAAAGATTTTGGATTGACATGGAATGCTGTCACTGAAGCGGGAAGCATTGTTGTTTCAGATACCATTAATTTAGTAATTGATGCACAGTTTATAAAGAAAGCATAATATTCCTCTCAAACTATAAGAAGGCTGCTTTTTTCTTTAGGAGCCTTCTCACTACAATACCCAAGAAATATACTATGAAATCACAACTATTTTTAATCGTTCTAGCAGTGATTGCAGGTGCCGTATTGCCATTACAAGCTGGACTGAATGTACAACTTGGAAAATCGGTTCACCAACCTATTTTTGCTGCCTTTGCTTCGTTTTTGATCGGAACCATTGGTTTATTGATTTATCTATTTGTCTTAAAATTTGATTTTTCAACCATCTCGCAAACCAAAACGGTTTCACCGATGGTTTGGTTAGCCGGAATTCTAGGTGCATTTTATGTTGCAGTCGTCATCATTTTAGCACCAAAATTAGGAACTGCCTTAACCTTTGTATTGATCGTTGCTGGGCAAATGGTGGTTTCGTTACTATTAGATCACTTTGGCATGTTGGGATTGCCCGTAAAACAAATCAATTGGCAGCGTATGGTAGGCGTAGCACTTCTAATTGCTGGCGTGTTGATGATTCGAAGGTTTTAGCAATGAAAACTTGGAGATACATAATCGGATTTCTCTGTGTAGTATCTGCGGAAGCGTCATTCAGTCAAACTGAAGAAAAAGAAAAAAGTATCTTCAACTTTAGTCTGTTGCGACAAGATGATGCCATTACTATTGTGGATGATGGCAAAAAAAGTTGGTACGAATCGTTAAAAAGTATTGACTTAGGTAAGAACATGTCACTGCATTTTGGTGGAAGCTATCGTTTTCAAACAGAAGCCTTTGTCAATGAGCAATTTTCAACTGAAGAAGACCAAAGTGATTATTGGTTTTTGCAACGATTCCAATTGTTTTCGCATTTGAAAATTTCGGACAAATTTGAATTTTTTGTAGAACTGAATTCCAGTATTATTTTCAGCAAAGACAATCTTTCGCCTGTAGATCGTGATGAGTTAAGCTTTACACAATTATTTGCCAAATATCATTTTAATGCTCAATGGAATTTCCTCATCGGTCGTCAAAACATGCGTTTGGGAAGTGGACGTTTGCTAGACATTCGAGAAGGTCCAAATGTACGTTTGTCGTTTGATATGGCACAATTGCAATTTGAAAATGAAAAGACAAAAGTCACTACTTTTTACGCCGTTCCCGTACGTCCTGAAGCTGGAATTTTTGACAATGATATCTTGAACTTTCAAGAAACGTTAGCGACACTCTATTGGACGCAACACTGGAATGCAACGACCAATACCGATGTGTATTTAATGTACAAAGAAGAAGATGACAAAACCTGGAATGCAGGCACAGCCAACGACGAACGTTTGTCAATTGGTCTGCGTCATTTTGGAAATTGGGGAAAGCTGCGATACAACAATGAATTTGTATATCAAACAGGAAACTTTGGCAATCAGAATATCAATGCGTGGACAGCTTCTGTGAATATAGAACATGCTATTTTGATATGCAGTAATGACGCAACTATCGGATTGAAAACGGAACTCATCAGCGGTGATACAGATGTGAATGACAATACACTAAATACCTTTGATGGTTTGTATCCCCGGGGCGCATATTTTGGACGTGTGGCACGGTTAGGACCTTCCAATCTTTTTGACATTCATCCGTATGTAGCAACTTTCATAGGGAAGTTTAGTTTGGAGTTTGATTATGTGGCTTTCTGGCGATTTTCCAATGATGATGGCGTGTACAGTCCGCCATTGATTTTAGAATATCCATCTGTAAATTCCAAGCGTTTTATTGGTCATCAAGTTGGAAGTATTGCAGGGTTTGAAGTCAATAGTTTTATAACTTTAGAATTGGAAACCAACTTAATTTTTCCAGGAAGTTTTTTGAAAGAAAGTGGATTAAATGATACGCTGTTTCACACAGTAGTTACGGCAGAATTTAAATTTTAACCAAAAAATTATGAACATAGAAATTAAAGAACAAGAACACAAAGGATTTGCCATTGCACAGATAGCTGGTAAAAAAGCAGGAATGATGACGTATTCCATTCCACAAAGTGACTTTATCATTATAGATCACACGGA
>JBCCLS010000375.1:0-4233 GCA_039026835.1 Bacteroidota bacterium
AAACGATTTTCTGGCAATTCTGGCGTTAAAATAGGCGTCAATAAATAACACAATACGGTAATGGAAACCGTGAGTATAATTCCCTGAAAAGTAGAATAATAACGACTAGATTTCTGTAAATTATACAATTCTAAAATAGTGGAAAACAGCATAAAGTACAACACGAGCACAACACTCCACGTCCAACGTTCTTGTGTAAACTTGAAATAATCAAAATCGAACACCATGGAAACGACGTACAACCCGAAAAGTAAGGACAATACATCAACAATACGTAACAGGAGTTTACGTTCCGAAATTTCGAAATGCATGTTAGAGGTTGAGGCCATAACTTGTACTAAAGATAAGAGATAAAACTTTTGGTTTTTTGTTTTCCGACGTTCTTTTTTACATTCGGGCAAATAGTGTAGGCAATGTCGTCAGCAAAGTAGTTATGAATCTCTTGTCTTAACTTTTGTTCATTTATTTTGGTTAAGTTTTCTTCGAGGTTAAATATAAGAATTCCTTTTTCTTTTTGTATAATTTGGTAGGTAAGTTTTAAATTATGTTTTTTAGCCAAGTTTTTAAAGATGTAATAAAAGTACAAACTTGGATAAATTTCCTGCTTTCCGTACACATTCTCTCCTATTCTTCCTGTGACTTCTTCTAAGATATAATGTGACTTTCCGCAGGAACATTTCAACTCTTTAGAAGCCAATCGGATGTAATCGCCCAATTGATAGCGAATGATAGGAAAGGCTTTCATTTGTAAATTAGTCACCACAATTTGATTGTCAATTTCTTCCACAATTACACCTTCCATATTGATGTGCATCTTGCCCTCAGTACATTCAAATGCGATAATTCCTGTTTCTGCTGCGCCGTATTCACTGATAATTGGCACACCAAAAGCCGTTTCAATATCAGCTTTGTAACTGTCGTAAATTTTCTCCGAAGTGCCTTTTACCATTTGTATGTGTTTGGGTTTGGGCAGATTTTTTTCGTTAATCAACTTGGCAGACTGATAAATCATAGAGGAATAACCATGAATATAGCGGGCTCGCTGTAACTTTTTTACAAAACTTTGAAAGGCTTTTTCTTTGTAATCAAACACGCGGAAACGGTTTTGCAACGCGTCCAGAATTCTGATTTTTAATTGTTTGAGTGTTGAAAAATCAAATCCCCAAAAATAGCCATTTCGTTCCCAGGGTTGTACATTGTGCCATGAATATCCTCTAAAAATAGACGCTCTGTTAAAGGAATCTGCTGATTCTTCTCGTTGATACACCAATGGATCGCCAGAAGAGCCTGACGTAGACGCTTTGAATACTTTTTTAAAATTGTGTTTTGTGTGAATGTCCTCAGTATGCTGCAATACATCTTGTTTAGACAACAAAGGCAATTGTTGTATATCGTTTAACGACGTAAATGATGCTACATCAATATCAGCAAACTTTTCTTGGTAATAGCGTGAATGTGCTTTTGCAAAGCTGACCAATTCTCTCAGTTGTTCCAATTGATAGGCTTCTAGCTGTTCAATCGTCCAGTTTTCGGAGGTTTTTAAAAACGCAAACCATTTCCGTATCGAAGGATTTCGGAAACGTTCACCCAATTGAAATATAAACTTATGAAACATTATGGCTTGCTTATCAATGGCGAAATGTAGCATAAATATTGGGGATTTCCAATCAAATCCTATACAAGTACAGCTTCACATGAAAATTGTCGCAATAGCATAAAAGCACCGTGAATTATCCGTTTTTATTTGTTATTTTGCATACGAATTTAATGCCGTCATGAATCATAAAACCAAATCTTTTATTTTTAAATCGTTAGATATTTTACCGAATGCGTTAGGATACGGAGTGTATCACCAATTGCAAAAGTTTCTCAACAGAAATAGCATCAATTTCAAGATCAAAACCAACGATCGATCGTTTAAACAAGCCTTGCAAATTCTGGAAAAAGAACAAATTGACATAAAAGACAAAACTATTTTAGAGCTTGGTTCTGGTTGGGCGCCGATTATTCCTTACTTTTTTACACATTTTGCCAATGCGGAACGTGTGGTTACGTACGATATCAACGAGCATTACGATTCAAAAACCATTCACAAACTCAATTCCTATTACAAAGCAAATTATCAAATTGAAATTGATGCTACACAAGGAAAATATCCACTGCCAAGCAATGTCACCTATTTTCCAAAAACCAATCTAGCTGCTGAAAACATTCAGTTTAACGAGCAAGTTGATTTGGTGTTTTCGCGATTCGTGTTGGAACACATTCCACCAGAAGATTTATTGCAAATTCACCAGAGTTTTGCCAAAATTTTACCAAAATCAACTTACATTTTACACATGATTTCGCCAAGTGATCATAGAGCGTATACCGACAAATCACTTTCGTATTACGACTTTTTAAAGTACAGTAAGGACGAATGGAAAAAACAGCATACCAAATTTGACTATCACAACCGTTTGCGCTTGCCAGATTATGTGCAAATTTTTGAAAAAGCGGGTTATGAGATTATTTCTTTAGACTATGATACTTGTGAAAAAACGTCTGAAAAGTATCGTAAATTCAAAGAGCTGACGCTTCACGAAGACTACCAAAACTACACAGAAGAAGAGTTATTAGCAGGCAGCATTAATGTGTTGATGAAGCTTCGATAGGTTTGCCCGTTAAAAGTTATTTGTTTTTGATTTTATCGTGGTTTGGTGTAGCTTTATCAAAACCGATAGTTACTATGAAAAACTTTTCATTCTTATTGTTTCTTTTCATTACCAACCTTGCTGTATCGCAAAGAAAAATTGATACTACACAAGTTGATTATGTACGATATGAATGGGAAATTGATGCTGAGACCACAACTACTACACTGAATTCAAAATTTACCAAATATAAAAGTGGATTTTACCTAGAAGAGTTCAAGTTTGTTAAAGATTCGAGCAAATACGGTCATTTTATACTTTTTAAAGCAAAAGAAGAAGATCTGCTACAACGTGTATTCTACAAAGATTACGCAACAGGATTAGGTGATGCTTTGGTAACTACTTATTATGACATTCATGAAAACCCTGATAGCATAGTATATACAATAGAAAAAGAGAAAACTAAAAAAATCGTCATTCCTATTGAGAAAAAGTACAAAACTACCGGAAAGTTAGCGTTTATAACTGATGAAGAAGGTAGTAATCATCATACATATTATGCATTTGGAAACTTGACACAAATACAACATTTTCGAGATTCTGTGCTGTATAGAATAGATACCTATGATAAAAATCGCTTGACAACTCAAGTGTTTCCGACTCGAAAAAAGCATAGAAAAAAGTTTATATACGCATATGATGAAAAAGGACGTATTATCAAAAGAGCAGATGATGACTATTATTTTTTTCGATACCAATACAACGCGTTTGGTTAACAATTGATAGAAAAGATATATAAGAAGAAAAATAGATTGATCTCTTATACTGAATTCGGATATGATGATAACGGAATTCTAATCTCAAGAAAACAATACAACAACAATCAACAACTTACAGGAGAATATAAGTATACGTACAAATAATCATTGTGTTGTCAACTAAATTTATAAAACCCTAACAATCATTAATTTACAACTACACTGCAAAGCATTTTGTTGAAACTTTACAAATATTTCAACACAAGCGTTGGAGCGTTTTAATTCTCTATTGCAACCCGGTTGCGTTTGAGATTATTTTTCATATATTTAGCTAAGCTTAACTAAAAATATATAACACTAAATTTAAAAATATGCTACAGAGAAAATTTGACAAAGTAGTGAAGGATATTTTTCCAATGGCGATGGACGCAAAAGATACCTCGATTCATTATTTAGGAAGAATGCAGATTGAACACCAAATTGATATTTCTAAAGTATTAATGGCTACTTCTGTGTGCTCGGATGACATCAATATTCCATCTACAACATTTTTTAATGTTTTATTCGGACCTTTCATTATGGGCGGACTCGGCGGATTGCCCTTTGCAGGACAAACAGGAATGACCGCGTTTGCACATCATATTCCAGATGAAGGAAGCGCTTTTATCTTTTACGGACCCCACATTGGTGTGACTATGGAAGGTGAACTCGGAAAAATGTACAGACCGCGTCAAGAAGGAACTGGAAACTCATGTGGCGCCTTAATGCTCGCACTTAGTAGACTTCAAGATGACAGTTATGCGCCTGTACTAAATGATGATGATTACCAGCAAATGAAATTG
>JBCCLS010000376.1:0-4233 GCA_039026835.1 Bacteroidota bacterium
AAATATAGAGTCAGGTGTATCAGGTACTTGCTCATCTTGAATGATCACAACATTGACACCGATAGCGCGTAACTTTTCTACATACGCATCAAATTCTTCCTGTGCTTTTTGTTGGATAGTTTTAGGTTGTAAAGTATGGATGGTTTCTTGGTAGTAATTGTTTACAGCCGTTTGTTCGTTCATTCGAAACGCAACGGGACGTACCATTAAAATTGTATTGGTAATTTGTTGCATTATAGCGTTCGTTTAGGGTTATTTTTTAAAGGACGTAAAATTACGTAAAAACTAAAAAAAAGCGAATATAATTTCACTTTTTTCAATAAAAACTTCACAAAATTAATAACCTTTCAAATAAAGTGTAAATTTAACTGCATTTTGGCATACATTTCTGTCAAAGAAAATTTAAAAAATAACACCTCACTTTTTAAGAGATTGACATTCAGATTTTTACTTTATCACTAAGATTTGTGTCAATTTTATAGCTGATAGGTGAATCCTGCATGGTACGCAAATCCCTGAAATACATTTCTTCCTGAAATGACATAGGAAGGCGCTATATAGATTCCTGATTTTTTGGAAAGAGAAAAATGATACGTTCCGCCAACTTTATGAAAAGTGACACCCAATTCTCGAAAGTTTTGTGGAAATGGTGTCCCACGATAGTCAATTCCGCCAAAAGCATATTGAAAGTCATACCAAAAATCAAAGTAACTTTTGGCACTTGCTTTTCCAAATTTGAACGTAAATGGAAAACTGTTTGGTACTTCTTCAAATTTGAATGAAAAACCACTTTGCGCGTTGGCAAACCAACCAGAATTTTGCTGATAATGAAGTAAAGCACGCGTTTCTAAGATTTTGGCGCGTTGTCCTAAATCGTTTAATCCGCCGAGACGGTAATTGCTAACATTGGTAGAGAAACCTACAGCAAAGGACAGTTCAAGTTTTGAAGCTTCGCGTTGTTTTTCAATGGTTTTGTATTTGATGAAGAGTTGTGCGTCTTGCAATCCGCTTTGTTCACCACTTGATAAATACGGCAATGCCGCTTGTACATTGAGCCGATCGCTTATCCCATAGATTCCAAAAATAGAAACACTGTGTAGGTTTCGACTTAAATCGCTTTTTTCTCTCCCGATAAAATAGTTTTTAGAGTCTTCAAAACCTGCGCCTAGTACCAATGTGGTTGTTCCTTTTTGGTTATAGAATCCACTGATAGCGCCTTGTGCTCTTCCGCTGATGGAAAAGAATAAAATCAAAACGCATATACAGAATTGTATGCTTTTCTTTTTCATGATTGTTGTTTTGGAAAGTAGTCTTTAAAACTAGCAACTCCTTACTTTTCGCGAATTAGCGGCATGGTGCTGCAGCGCAATAAACCTTCCTGCTTGGCGATTTCCGCATACGGAACTTTTTCCACAGTAAATCCATTGGCTTCCAACCATGTATTTAGGCGTGTAAAGTTTTGCTCAGAAATAACCACATTTGGAGAAATAGAAAATATATTGCTATTCATCTCGTACATTTCGTCCTTTGAGATTTCAAAGATATTTTCTTTCCCAAAGAAATTCACCAACCATTCGTATTCTTCTTCAATCAAGAAACCATTTTTGTGTAAGATGGCTTTGTTGGTTCCAACAGGCTGAAAACAACAATCTAAATGCAATGCATTTTCTTTTGGATCTGTGTTGGACTTGCGAAGTTCAAATGATTTTACTGTTTTTTCTGGAAATAATTCTTGTAACGCGATGACTGCATCAATATTGGTGCGTGCTGTAATGTAATCGGGATAATCTTCTCCTGAGTACGTTCCCACAAAAATATAATCGCCCCAAGGCATCACATCGCCACCTTCCACATGCACCTCATCGGGTAGTGTGACAATTTTTTCTGGATCAATTTGATCAATTACATGCTTGATGGCATCAATTTCTCGATCGCGATCAGGAAGTATGTTTGACTTGATAAATTTGTCTTCTATGACAAATGCAATGTCTCTGGCAAAAATTTGATTGTAATCTTCAATAATTTTTGGTCGGAATACTTGCACATTATGTTTCTCAAAAACCGCTGCTACAGCTTCCATCTCAGGAATCATATCCTGTTCTAACGGATACGTTCCTGCCAAAACATGTTGTTTAGATTTTGGATCGTAACATTCTTCTGGTTCAGGCGTAGCACCAATGCTTTTGGCAGTTCCTAACACAACTGCTTTTAGCGGCGCAGTTTCATCGTTTACATATAATTCTAACATCTAGTTTTCGGGGGGTAAGGTGTGTATTGTGAACTTCTCTATATGCTTTATTGAATGTATAGATAAGAGGCGTTCAGTAAAAAAGCTTCACAGATTTTGAAATCTATGAAGCTTGTGTTTTTTGTAATTTATGTTATCTGTCTGCGATAGCTTTGAAAGCTCTGTGATTTTCGCCTGTGTATACCTGACGAGGACGACCAATTGGTTCTTTGCGCAAACGCATTTCTCTCCATTGTGCAATCCAACCTGGCAAACGACCTAAGGCAAACATAGCAGTAAACATTTCTACTGGAATTCCCATGGATCTGTAGATGATTCCTGAATAGAAATCTACATTTGGATATAATTTTCTATCTACAAAATACGAATCTTCTAATGCTTCTTGCTCGAGTCCTTTGGCTATGTCTAAGATTGGATCTTCTACTCCTAGATCGCCCAATACTTCGTCTGCTGCTTTTTTGATAATCGTCGCACGTGGATCAAAGTTTTTATATACTCTGTGTCCGAATCCCATTAAACGGAACGGATCGCTTTTGTCTTTTGCTTTCCCCATGTATTTTTTAGTGTCTCCACCATCTTCGCGGATTGCTTCTAACATTTCCAATACTGCTTGATTAGCACCACCGTGAAGTGGTCCAGAAAGCGCTGAAATTCCAGATGCCAACGACGCAAATAATCCTGCGTGTGATGAACCTACAATTCGCACTGTAGACGCTGAGCAGTTTTGCTCATGATCTGCATGTAAGATTAATAATTTGTCCATTGCGTTGGATACAATTGTATTTTGTGTGTATGCTTCTCTTGGTTTTTGGAACATCATTTTCAACACGTTTTCTACATATCCTATGGACGTATCGCTATCGCTGTACGGCAATCCCAATCGTTTGCGCATTGCCCAAGCTACTAATACTGGAAATTTTCCTAGAATCGTAACAATGGCATCATACATTTCTTCTTCGGTATTTGCATGTACAGAAGAAGGATTGAATGCAGTGAGTGCATTTGTCAATGCGCCCAACATATCCATTGGATGGGAAGTTGTAGGAAGTGCATCTAAGATTTTCTTTACATTGTCATCTACTGTAGATTTCGCTTTGATGTCTGTATGAAATTTTGTCAATTGCGCTTCGGTTGGCAATTCACCAAAAATTAATAAATAAGCAACTTCTAAGAAATCTGCTTTTTCAGCTAAGTCTTCAATGGCATATCCTCTGTAGCGAAGGGTTCCTTTTTCTCCATCTAAAAATGTTATGGCACTTTGGCAAGAACCTGTGTTTTTAAATCCTGGATCAATCGTAATAATTCCTCCTGTGGAGCCTCTCAATTTTTTGACGTCAATGGCAAGTTCGTTCTCAGTTCCTTCAATTACTGGAAACTCATATTTTTCACCATTAATCTCTAACGTAGCTGTAGTATCTGACATGTTTTTTAATGAATTTTCTTGTTGTTATCTGGTTTGCTAAATTACGAAATCTGTAGCGATTTATGAAAATACTTTACAAAGGATTTAACAATTAAAATATTTGTAAAATTTATGATAAAACAAAAGCAATTATTATGAATTTACTAATTGCTTTTGGAATCCTATTTGATAGTAATTTTTGCACTTTTTATCGAATATTTACCTCTTTGGTGATGATATCATCATCTAAATTTATTTTTAAAATGTAAATACCTTCGCTCAAAAATCCAGTTTCAATTTCAATACCATTTTCCGCAAAAACTCCATTTTGTCTAAAGTCTATTTTTCGTCCATTAATATCATACAATCGCGCTTCGTTAAATGTGCTATTAGGTTGCCAATTGACTCTGAAAATGCCATCGTTAGGATTTGGATAAATTACCAATCGTTGCGCATCATCAAAACGGTTTTCAGGAACATTCAAAATTAAATCTGGATTGAACATGGCGTTGAGATATCCATAAAACATCATACTTTGAATGGTATTTTGATGAATGGTAAATTCAGATTGTAAAAAGTAGAC
>JBCCLS010000377.1:0-4194 GCA_039026835.1 Bacteroidota bacterium
ATATTTTTTAGTTTTTCCCAACTTCCTGGTGGGAAAGGATGAAAATGATTTTCTTAGGTTGGATTTTTAATTTCAGACGCTTTTGTTTGCAGAGCCAATTGTGGTCCAAGTGGCAAGTTGTCAATGCGCGATGCCCAATATTGCTGCGCTGCTGTGTAAACTGCTGTAGTTTTCTTTTGTGCTAAAGCTTCAATGTATTGTTTAAAAGTGTAATTGAGCGGTTCTAATTGTGTTCCTATGTACAAGTTGTAGAAATCGTCAACAATGATATTTAAAGAACTGTTGTCTGCCACAATCGCATCCACCAAAGCCATGAGATGATATCCGTTTTTAAGTTGGAGCAACGTAATTCGGAAACAAGGCCAAGTGTCTAGTTGTATGCTTTGCGCGAACATATGTTTTCTAGCTTCTTCTAATTTTGCTGCCTGATTATCTTCATGAGATAAATCGACTATATCAAAAGCTTGTGTCATGGAATCTTCAAAAGGAAGCACGCGCTGCTGTCCGTTGGTATCGTATACCGTACGTAACGCTTCGTGACGCTGAATGATTTGAGTAAGCGCAGTTTCAAAACGTTTTACATCCAATTCTTCCACATAATTTTCCAAAAGAATGTGCGAGGAAGCAGATAATTCCAAACCATCTTCACGCCCTACGTAATACGCCATTTGCAAATCTGTCAACGGAAATGCCTCATACGGACCGCTTTTAGAAACCTCAACAATTGTATCATCTGCTTCCGTCAAGACTGTTTTCAATAGGTTTGCTTGATCTGAAAATTTGGAATTGAGAAATAAATCTTTGTACGCCAATGTCTGATTAAACACACCATTGATTTGTCCACCAAGGTGCATGATCTTTAAGCTTTGTCCGCCAAGTTCAAAGAAATCATCGTCAACAGAAACCAAGTCTACATTTAGGATTTGTTTCCAAATATTGGCGAGTTTGATGCCTGTTTCATCTTCAGGCGCTTTTGCTTCTCGATTTTCTGTGGTTTCTTTTTGTAATACAGGAATTGGCAATTGTTTCAAATCTACTTTTCCGTTATGATTCAACGGCATTGCTTCTAATTGCAGGTAACTTTGCGGAATCATATATTCTGGCAATTCCTTCGCTAACATTTCATTCAGCGCTTCTACAGGAACTGCGGTTTTTCCAACAAAATAGGCAACAAGTATTTTATGTTCGTCAATGTCTATCAATCGCACCAATACTTCTTTAGATTTGGTAAGGTTGAGCAGACACTGTTCTATTTCGCCTAATTCAATTCTGTAGCCTCGAATTTTGACCTGATTGTCATTTCTTCCCGCAAATTGAATAGAACCATTTGGTAACAATCTGCCTAAATCGCCTGTTTTATAGAGTTTTTTTGTGGGTTGATATGGATGTGTGATGAATTTTTCTGCGGTCAATGCTGGTCTGTTGAGATATCCGTTGGAAACGCCCAAACCTGCAATACAGATTTCACCTGTAACACCTTTTGGCACAAGTTGATTGTGTGTATTGAGAATACATATTTCAGCATTCATAATCGGAGTTCCAATCACACTTCCTAAAGTTTGATCATTTATTGCGCCCACTGCATATTCATGTTGCAAGCAAAATATAGTTCCTTCTGTAGGTCCGTATGTGTTTGAAATTTCTGCCGAAGTGAAGATACTGGCTAGTTTTTTCAAAATGGAATCTGAGACTTTATCTCCTCCGATACATACTTTTTTGATATTTGAAAAATCACTTAATTGCTGCTCTTGAATGTATGTAACGATCAACTCATAAAACGCAGGAACCGTATCAATGACTGTACTTTGTTTGATGACTTCAATTACGGCAGCAATGTCTTGCATTTGTTGTTTTGGTAATACGATGACTGTTCCGCCAGCAAGCAAAGGTCCCAAAATTTGAAACAGTGAAATGTCAAACGCATGCGATGCAATTAAAGGTTGTATGATGGTGCCTGCATCTTTGTAAAATGTGTGTAAAAACGCTGCATAATGATTGAGATTGCCGCGCGTTACTTGCACACCTTTAGGTTTTCCTGTAGATCCTGAAGTATAAATTATGTACGCCAGATCATCGTCAGTAGTTGAAGAAACTAAAGAATCTGTTTTGTATTGTCCGTTAGCAACATATTCGTTTTTGAGTGTTTCATTCAACAACAGTTTGCTTTGGCAATCGTTTCGTATAAAGTCAATTCTACCGTGTGGTGAAGTGGTATCAATAGGCACATACACCGCTCCGAGTTTCCACAATGCAAGCATAGCAATGATGAGAAATTCATCTTTTTCCAACAATACTGCAACTACGTCGCCTTTTTGTATGTTTTTTTCTGTTTGTAAATAGTGCGCTACTTGATTGGACGCTGTGTCTAATTCGCTATAAGTAACTTCTTTTTCTAGATAGGTAACTGCATTTTTTCCCGAGTGTTTGGCAACAATATTTGAGAATAATTCCAATACATTACGCGTAGGTTGTTGGGAACCTTTGAGTTGTAAAGAAGCTTTTTCTTCAGCTGAAAAAAGGTCAATCGCTGCAATTTGAGTATCTGGTTGCTGAATGACAAATTGTAGCAATGCATCCAAATGTTTGATGAATATTAGAATGGTTTCCTTTTCGTATATGTCTGAATTGTAATTGACTGCCAATGACAGACTGTTAGCTGCATGAGAGAATATAAATTCAATATCAAATTTACAGGCTTCATTAATTTCGTCAAACGCAGGATTGTATGGTGTGGTATTGGCTTGCGGTGCTGGCAAAGTTTCTTCATTTTCTAACGAAATGAAAATATCAAATAGTGGATTCCGAGCTTTGTCACGTTGTAGATGTAGTTCCTCTAATAATTCGTCAAAAGCATAGGATTGATGCACCAGACTTTCAAGCATGGTGTTTTTGACGTTTTGTAATAGTTCATTAAAAGAGGAAGACGCTGCCACAGTATTCCGAATCGCCAAGGTATTTATGTAACAACCGATTTGATTTTTTAAATCTACATGTGTTCTTCCTGCCACAGGCGTTCCCAGCGTAATGTCTTCTTCAAACGTGTATAAGTGTAAGCAGGATTTCAATGCGGATAACAAGCCTACAAAGAGCGTGACTTTTTTCTCGTTGAAAAACTGAAATACTTTTTTAGAAGTTTCTTGGGAGAAATTGTAATGCAGAATTCTTCCGTGAAATGATTTTATTTTTGGTCGCTTCTTTTGATTTGGTAAATCAATGATTGACGTTGAAGTTTCAAATTGCTCCAACCAATAGTTTTTGGCTTCTTCATATGCAGGTGTTGCTTTCTGTGTGTCTTGCCACGCAACATAATCTTTGTATTGTATTGGCAATGCAGCTTGTGTAACTTTTTCTGCATTACTGCGGAATAGTTCATAGAAAGCGAACATATCTTCTTTGAAAACCTCCAATGAACGTCCGTCAGAAATAATATGATGCATGGTGAGACAAAAAATGAATTCATCAGCACCAATTTTTACAAAATGTGCATGAAAAAGCGGTCCGTTTTCAAGATCAAAATGAACATTGAGTTGTGCGTCTAGGTATGTACTCCAATCACCATTTTCATTGGAAACACTGAAATCTTGATACTGCAAAGAAAAATCTACAGCAGTGGCATCAACTATATATTGTCGCACTTCATTGTGTTCATTGACACGAAAAACGGTTCTGAGGCTTTCGTGCTTTTTCACAGTTTCCTTGAGTGCCAATTCCAAGGCTTTTATATCGTACTTTCCTTTGAGCGAAATGGAGGAAACAATGTTGTAAACAGATGATTGCTTGTCTAGTTGATACAGCAACCACATGCGTTTTTGGGTAGAACTCAGCGGATAAGATGCTTGCGTTTCTACCGTAGGAATGCTCGTTTCCGAACCCGAAAGCATAGAGATTAAATCACTTTTATGCGTTCTAATTTCAGAAATAATATCAGGTGTTAAGACACCTTTTGGTGCTTTCAAATTCAGCTCTCCATTGTCAACATTGAGTTGAACTCCTAATTCATTTAGTTTGATAAATAATTCCATTGCTATGTTTAAATCTCAAGTAGATTTTCATGTTGACTATTAATCATGCTCAAATCATAAATTAATAGCTGTTGTGTAAGATTTTTTGTGATAGAAATGAGTAGCTTTTCAAGTTCATGTCCACTTTTTCATTTCTTACTCTATTGTGATAACTAGATCACAAAGTTTTCGG
>JBCCLS010000378.1:0-4185 GCA_039026835.1 Bacteroidota bacterium
AACCAACAACCAACAACCAACAACCAAAGACCCAACACCAAACACCCAAAACCCAGCAAAAATGACCAATAGTAAATCATACAAAAGCGCCTTTATATTCTTAACCTCTTTATTTTTCCTTTGGGGATTTATCACTGTATTAGTCGATCCGCTGATTCCGCGACTCAAAGAAGTATTTGAGTTGACCTATTTCCAATCTGGTTTGATACAATTTGCCTTCTTTGGTGCGTATTTGTTATTGTCTATTCCTGCAGGATTTATTCTCTCTAAAATTGGCTACAAAAAAGGAATCATCCTAGGGTTAGTGATTATGGGCTCTGGATGTTTATTATTTTATCCTGCGGCATCTTCCCGACTTTTTATTCTCTTTTTATTAGCTGTATTTATTTTAGCAAGTGGAATGACCATTTTACAAGTAGCTGCCAATCCGTATGTTACTGCATTGGGTTCGGAAGAAACAGCTTCAAGTCGTTTGAATTTGTCACAAGCCTTCAACTCGTTAGGAACTGCCATTGCACCAGCCATTGGTGCGATGTTTATTTTGAGTGATAAAATTAAAACGAGTGATGAAATTGCAGTACTTTCAGATGCTGATAAAGAGATTTATTTTGCTGCGGAAGCTTCTAACGTACAATTGCCTTTTGTGGCTATTGGTGCATTTACATTGCTCTTAGCAGGAATTTTTGTATACGTACAACTGCCAAAGTTATTGCAAAAAGCTCCAAAAGGTGGATATGCCAGTTTATTACAAAAACCTTCGTTAGTCATGGGCGCTATCGGAATCTTTGTGTATGTAGGTGCAGAAGTAGCAATAGGAAGTTATTTGACAAATTACTTTAGAGACATGAATCTGGCAGAAGCCATCATGAACAGTCCATCTATGCGAAGTATTTCAGAGTGGATTGTCGGTTCCGATTTGGCAGAATTGGATTCCAAAGCAATTGTAGGTGCTTTTGTTACCTTTTATTGGTCAGGCGCTATGGTTGGACGATTCATCGGAGCGTATTTGACCAAAATTATAGATCCTGCAAAAGTGCTCATTGGTTTTGCCGTCGGAGCTTTATTGATGATTTTGATCTCGATCAATACTGTTGGTTTTGTGTCTATGTGGAGTATTTTGGCAGTAGGATTATTCAATTCAATTATGTTCCCAACCATCTTTAGTCTAGCCTTAAGTGGATTGGACGAGTTGAAACCACAAGCTTCTGGAATTTTGTGTACCATGATTGTTGGTGGTGCGATTATTCCGCCATTATATGGTTTGTGTACTGATAATTTCGGATTCAAAACAGCGTTGATTTTAGTCTTACTTTGTTATGGATACATTTTGTTTTACGGATATACGAAGCGGAAAAAACAAACCGTTCAAGGATAATCTAGCGAATCGTATTGTTGCCAATGTAGAGTTTGTTATATTTGTTATCATACCCCGATAACATTTATTTTCATGAGTGACATTCAAGCAACGTTGAACGCTTTACGCGATGAATTACGCGAACACAATTACAATTATTACGTTTTAGATAATGCAACGATTTCTGACTATGAGTTTGATATGAAACTCAAAGAATTACAGGAATTGGAAGCGAAACACCCTGAATTTTACGATCCAAATTCGCCAACGTTGCGTGTGGGCGGACAAATCACAAAGAATTTTAATACGGTGACGCATGAGTATCGTATGTATTCGTTGGATAATTCCTATTCCAAAGAAGATTTACAAGATTGGGAAAAGCGTATTCAAAAAATTCTTGGTGTGGAAACTGTCGAATATACCTGTGAGCTAAAGTATGACGGCGCTTCTATGAATCTTACCTACGAAAATGGAGTCTTAGTGCGTGCTGTGACACGTGGCGACGGTTTTCAAGGTGATGAGGTTACGAATAATATCAAAACGATCAAAACGGTACCGTTGCGCTTGAAAGGTGAATATCCGCCAAAGTTTGACATTCGCGGCGAGATCATTCTTCCGCTTGAGGGATTTAATAAAATGAATGAAGAACGCGTAGCTAATGGCGAAGATCCGTACATGAATCCACGAAATACAGCTTCGGGAAGTTTAAAATTACAAGACAGTAGCGAAGTCGCGAAACGTCCGTTGGAATGTTTACTCTACAATATAAAAGGAGAACGATTGCCTATTGCCACACAGTTTGAAAGCTTAGAAAAAGCGCGTGAATGGGGATTTAAAGTGCCAACGGTTGCCAAAGTTGCCAAAAGTGTGGATGAAATTCTGGAGTTTGTCAATTATTGGGAAGTCAATCGTCATGATTTGGCGTATGAAATTGATGGTGTGGTGATCAAAGTAAATAATTTGCGTTATCAAGATGAACTTGGATATACGTCAAAAGCGCCGCGTTGGGCTATGGCCTACAAATTTAAAGCGGAGCAAGTTTCAACCGTTTTAAATGAAATTACCTATCAAGTAGGACGTACAGGTGCTATTACTCCTGTGGCGAATTTAGAACCTGTATTGTTAGCAGGAACTACTGTAAAACGAGCTTCATTGCATAATGCCGATCAAATTGCAAAATTGGACATTCGTGTAGGCGATACAGTTTTTGTCGAAAAAGGAGGAGAAATAATTCCAAAAATTGTCGGTGTCAATCTAGCGCTGCGCCCAAAAGATTCAAAACCAACCATATATGCAACACATTGTCCTGAGTGTGGTACATTGCTCGTACGAAAAGAAGGAGAAGCGCAACATTATTGTCCTAATACGACAGGTTGTAGACCGCAGATTGTGGGACGAATTCAACATTTTATCTCGCGAAAAGCCATGGATATTGATGGTTTAGGCGGCGAAACGGTGGCGTTGTTAGTGAAGGAAGGATTGATTACCAATTATGCAGATTTATACGAATTGACCAAAGAGCAGATTATTCCGCTAGAGCGAATGGCAGAAAAAAGTGCTGAAAATTTGGTCAACGGAATTGAAGCCTCTAAAAATATTCCTTTTGAGCGTGTGTTATTTGCGCTGGGAATCAGATATGTGGGCGAAACTGTAGCCAAAAAATTAGCAAAACACTATAAATCTATAGAAGCACTCAGCAACGCTTCGTCGGAAGATTTAGTTGCGGTCGACGAAATAGGAGTGAAGATCGCCGAAAGTGTTGCACAGTTTTTTCAAGAAGAAGCTAATTTGCAAACCATTGCACGATTGAAAGATGTTGGAGTGCAACTTGAATTTTCTGCCGAACAACTAGAAGGATTGACAGAAACCTTGTTAGGAAAGTCATTTGTAGTGTCGGGCGTATTTGAAAAAGTATCGCGAAATGAATTAAAAAAACTCATAGAAAACAATGGAGGAAAAGTAGCTTCATCCATTTCTTCCAAAACTTCTTTTGTTGTTGCAGGCGACAAAATGGGCCCTAGCAAACGTGTAAAAGCAGAAAAATTAAACATAACCATATTGACCGAAGATGAGTTTTTGAATATGATCTAAATGAATTTAACGAAATCAACACATATAGCTTTTATCATTGCTTCCATAGTAACGATTTTTGTAGCTGTATTTTTTGAAAAGTTTTATTTAGTGTATGCGCAGCCATTTACGGTGCTCACCATCTTACTTATTTATTTTACGGAAAAAACGGAACCGACAAGTGTGTTGTATATTCTTTCACAGCTTATTGGTTTGGGCGGCGGTATTCTCCTCATTTTAGGAATGCGCGACTATTTGGAAGCTGTTTCAGTATTATTTTCGTTGTTTTACATCATTTATTTGCGGTTAATGTACGTTCGAAATAATATCACAAAACCCGAACCGAGAACCTACGTATATTTGATTGCGTTTGCCATTCCGCTTTTGTATATTTATTACAGCGTAATTAAAACCATCTCTTCTGAGCTAACAGATGTGGTCATTTACTTTAGTTGTTTGATATTTTTCATGTTGAGTTATATTATTGTAGCGTTGTATTATTACTTGAAAGATAAAAAACCCACCAATTTGTGGATGCTTATTGCAGCAGTTAATTTGGGGTTTATGAACATTCTCATCGGACTCAACGAATTGTATGTGTATGATACTATGTTTACTGTAATTGTGACATTTTGTAGTGTATGTATACAAGTATTTGTGTTGAAATTTATGTTATACGATGGAGAAAAAGATACCGATTTGATGAAAATAATAGATGAATGAAGCTTACCAATCTGACATACGCATTATTCTATTTGAGT
>JBCCLS010000379.1:0-4167 GCA_039026835.1 Bacteroidota bacterium
GGATTACAGCATAAAATTTCTCCAACCATATTACTAATCACTGCATTTTCAGAAACATTGGTCAAATGGACTTCAAGTACGAATTTCTTGTTAAATCTGACACTATTTAACAGATTGCCTTTTCATCCAGATGTGATGAAAGTTGTGGGTGACTTTACAGATTTATTACTGTTGGAAGTACAACAGAATGTGTCTAAAACCTTTATAGAAAAAGCAACAACACTCAATGATCAATTTCTTAACGACATGAATCATAATTTGATCAGTGGTGTTGAAATTAACAAGCAATTAGCAAAGCGTGAAGGACTCGTAGGAACGTTAGTTGCACCTGTAGTCGTAACGAGTATTTTGGAAGATGAAGGTTCGCAAGAAGCACAAGAAGAAGCATACAAAGCACTCACAAATCCTGACCGACAAGATGATTTTGTGCGAACCTCGCAAGTGTGGTTAGATCATCAGCTAATTTTAGTACAAGGTTTGCTATGCATCAATTGGACGGTTGTAAAAGAATTATTCCCAGCAGGAATGATTGAAGATATGTTTTCTGATTACATCGGTAGACTCAACTATCTTTTAGATCTCACTGATGCAAAAAGTTTTAAAGAAGCACTTCCAACACATCAAGTCACAAAATTGGAAGCTTACAACAATACAGAAAATCCAGCGCTATTAGAAGATGAAAGTTTACTGGATGGATTTCTATCACAGGTCACAAAAAATCCTACGAAAGTAGCACTAAAACAAGGAGATAAAAGTCTCTCATACAAAGAATTAGATGTACTCTCAGATAAAGTAGCAGTGTGGTTGCAAGCACAACATTTGCAAAAAGAATCTCTAGTCGCAATTGTTTCTAAAAAAAGCTGGAAACAAATCGTAGCGGCATTGGGAATTTTAAAAGCAGGTGGTGCGTATTTGCCAATTTCAAGTGCATTGCCAGAAAAACGAATCAATCACATCATAGCAGACGCACAAGCAACCTGCGTGCTAACGGATGGAAAAATTGATACCAACATATTTGATACATCTTTACACGTTCTTGCGATAGATGAAGATGAATTGCTACTTACACAAGGAACACCAATTCCTTTCAAAAGCAGTCAACTCGATTTGGCGTATGTCATTTACACATCGGGAACGACAGGAAATCCAAAAGGTGTAATGATTGATCACAAAGGTGCCGTGAATACTAATCGGGACATCAATCTAAAAATTCAGCTGACAAGCGACGATGTCATTTTAGGAGTTTCTTCGCTAAGTTTTGACTTATCCGTGTATGATATTTTTGGAACTTTTAGAGCAGGCGCAACACTTGTATTGCCACCATATTCTAAATATCCTGATCCGCAAGTATGGAAAGAATTGGTCATTCAAGAAGGAATTACTGTGTGGAATTCAACACCTGCTTTGGCAGAAATATTTGAAAAATCAATTGCTTTAGAGAATGATGCGATCAAAGAAAATTTATCTGTTCGCTGTTATCTTTTAAGTGGTGATTGGATTCCGGTATTGCTTCCGTCACAGCTTAAAATGTATGGTGTCAAACCACCAGAAGTATACAGTTTAGGAGGCGCTACAGAAGCTTCGATATGGTCAATTTATCACAAAACAGATGGAAGTGAAGTCAACATGTCTAGCATTCCGTATGGAAAACCATTGCAAAACCAGAAAATGTATGTGTTGGATGCGCAATTACAACCGTGTCCATTGTGGGTAGAAGGCGACATTTATATTGGAGGCGAAGGTTTATCACTTGGATATTGGAATGACAGTGTAAAAACCAACGCAGCATTTATTACACATCCAATTTGGAAAGAAAGACTCTACCGAACAGGCGATCGGGGACGTTTTACCAACGATCTCAATATTGAATTTTTAGGAAGAAAAGACACGCAAGTTAAAATCAACGGATATCGTGTAGAAATTGGCGAAATAGAAAATGTGCTCAACAAGCATGAAAGTATTACCAAATGTGTAATTAACGCGATGACTTCTGAGAACAAAGAAAAAATACTAATTGCGTATTATACTTCTACAGAAAATTTAGAGGAAAGTACAATTGCAGCCTATTTACAAGAATACTTGCCACATTACATGGTGCCGCAATATTTTATTCCAATGGAAGCAATTCCTGTGACGTCCAATGGTAAAATTGACAGAGCCAAACTACCCATTCCAGACGTAACAGTACAGGAAACAGAACACCTTCAATCCGCAGAAACAGATACAGAAATCGCACTCGAAAATATATGGAAACAAATTCTGGGAAGAACAGACATTGGTATCAATCAGAGTTTCTTTGAAGTCGGTGGCGATAGTTTAAAAGCACTGCGCGTATTGATTGAAATAGAAAAAGAATTTTCAGTACAACTGAATTTAGAAAAGCTATTTGCAACACCCACAATAGCCTTTCTCTCAAAAGAAATAGATCGCGAAATGTGGCTTTCTATGGAAGATGAAAACAGCAGCAACGAGATTTCAATTTAAGGACATGAACGTACAACAGATATTAGACATCCTTATTCAGGAAAAAGTTCAGATAAGACTTGGTGACGATAAGAATCTAAAATTATCATCTCAAAATGGTAAAATTAGTCCAAAAACCATCTCACTCATCAAAGCGAACAAAGCAGCGATTATAATGTATTTGGAAGCTAGAGCAGCAACAGTAAACAAAGCAACAGTTGCGGTGGAAAGAGCTCCTGAAATGGACTTTTATCCAGTATCTGTAGATCAATACAGAATGTGGGTGCTGAGTCAATTTGAAGAAGCTTCGGTAGCGTACAACATCTCTAACGGAGTGGTTGTCAACATGCCAATTGCTTTGGAAACCTTGCAAGAAGCCAACAAACGATTGTGTATTGACAACGAAATTCTACGAACAACATTTGTTCAAAATGAGGCTGGCGAACTTGTACAACACATTCATGAAGTTTCGGAAACGGTGACGAATATTACTTATGAAGACCTTTCCAACACTGAAAACAATCTGGCAGCAGCCAAAAATAGCATCAAAGCACACTGTCAAATTCCGATGGAATTTACAACAGGACCTTTGTACAAACTATTTTGTTTCAAGTTGAGTTCAGATAGTTTTTTCATTGCAATGATCATTCATCACATCATCAGTGATGGTTGGTCGCTTCAAATATTAAATGCCGAATTGTTACAGCATTACGATGATAGTCTTTCTGGGAAACCACATCAAATCACTCAAAAATACGGATACAAAGATTTTGCATATTGGCAACAGCAGCAGCTAAAACTTTCGAAAAATGAATCATTAGATTTTTGGAAAGAAAAACTTTCTGGCGAATTGCCTGTGCTAAACTTAGTCAATCCTACAGAAAGACCTAAAGTAAAAACCTATACAGGAAAATACATTGAAAAAGAACTCACTTCTGAACTGTCAGCAGGCTTAAAAACACTATTTGGCAAACAACAAAGTACCACATTTATGGGTATGATGGCGGCTGTTCATCTACTTTTACATAAATATTCTGGTGAGAGAGATATCATTGTGGGAACGCCAGTTGCCGGAAGAGAATTACCAGAATTCCGAAATACCGTCGGATTATTTGCCAACAGTGTTCCAATTCGATTGCAAGTAAACACGCAACAATCCTTTTTAGATTTCTTGGCGTCTACGCGAAAAGAAGTCGTAGAAGCATTTGATCATCAGAATTTTCCTTTTGAACAAATGGTAGAATTGGTAGATGAGAAGCGTGACATTTCGAGAGCTGCCATTTTTGATGTCTTGGTTGTGATGCAAAACATGGATTTTACACCAGATGCATCACCACAAACAAACGATTCTTTAACTGTAGCACATGTAGACATCGATTCCAAAGTGGCACTTTTTGATCTTACGTGGACTTTCACTGAAAACGAACACGGTTTAGGATTGTTATTGCGCTACAATACTGATTTATTTGACGATACGTACATCCATAATCTCATGGAGCATTTTACGTATGTATTGCAACAAATTGTTGAAAATCCTTCTCAATCTCTTGCAGATTTCAAGTTAGTCAGCAAGGAAGCACAATCAAAAATATTGGAATTTAGTACGAATGATGGTGAACCTGCAGCAACGACACATATCTGGAAAGACATTGAAAAAAATATTCAAAATCTGCCAGAAGCTACTGCTGTTGTATTTGAAGACAA
>JBCCLS010000380.1:0-4158 GCA_039026835.1 Bacteroidota bacterium
CCGGTGGGGTCGTGGGCGGATTGGGGTTAACCGCCACTGGCGTATCGCTCCCGGATAGCACCTGAGCCAGAGTCGCATCATTAGTGAAATAGTAATGCCCCAGCGTACTGCCCGGTCCACGTATTTTTTCCGTTTTTTGGGATGGTCATTGTTGCCTGTAATTCTGTTGCCATGGTTGAATTGTTTTAAATGTTTCTCAAAAATACATGGAATTCTAACAGCAAAACAGCGTATAAATACGTCATTTTTAGTCCTAACCTCAGTTCGATTTAAAATTTAATTAATTATTATGATTTTCAATACGTTACAAAATTGTCAAATCGAGCGCAGTCGAGATTCCTTTGAAAATATTAATTCTCAGCTGTTCTCATGAGCTACGCTCGGTATCTACGATAATGCTCGAACTGACAATCATTAGTTTTTCAACGAATTATGGATAGTGAAACTATTTTTATTAATCGAACTCAGGTTCCTATCAAAAAAAGTGAACCGGAAAGTTCACTTTTTGAAAGTTGTAAATAATAGGATGATTTTGACTGGAATTAACTCCAATCTGAAAGTGTAATATCAAAGTTGGTTGCGTTTGTAATTTGAATCAGTGGACTGTCTGTCGCACATACATCATCAAACGGAAAGGCATAAATACCAGATTTGTAATTTTCATGTACCACTTTTGCATATTCATTGGTAACACCATCTTGAACTTTATAGAAATCTGCTACCGTACAATTTGGTTGCGTATCATCAGCGCTTGTGCTTAAGGTAGTTCTGTTTAAAGAAGCACCTAGAATGGCTGCAATTTCTCCTAAAGGCGTATTGTTTGGTGCATTCAACGTACCTACACAACCAAATATATCGTACGCATCGCCTTTAGCAGGCTTTTGAATGGTTACATCTGCTTTATTTTTTTGAGTAAATACAAAAGCATCACTTGCATTTACAGTTCCTGTATACGTTCCAAAAGTTGGACAGTTTACAGTTAGTGTATTGGTTTTGAAATTTTTCCAACACGCATCTACGTACGTGTCATAAATGTTAGGAGACAGTAAGTTTGGATTGGTAGTTTGCACGCCGTGTTGCGGACCTAACACACGAATGTTTGTGCCAGAAGCATCTTTCATCACCAAATCGCTCCACGGTTTTCCTAGTTTGGTAATTTCAGAAAAGATAGAAGCTCGTTTGCTAGTAGATTTCAAAATTCCATTGGTTTTGGTTGTATCGCCGACAACTTTAATAGAAACTGGCGCTGAAAAGTAATCTACAATCGTACAATCGGCATACAACGTACCTCCTGTATTTGTAAATTCAACAACCACAAATAAGGTGTCTGCATCGGCAGTTCCTGGCGTAAATGGCGGTGTTTGTACGCCAATACCATTTTGTCCACCTTTTACAATATTAAATACATTAGGCAACTGCTTGAACGAGAATAAAAACTGACCAGACCACATTGCTGGCAAGCCGTTAAACGAACTCAAAGCATCTACAGTTTTGAATAGCTTTGAACAATCTTGTCCTTTGGTAAATTTTTGTAAAGAAGCATTTCCTTTGGCGTCCACATCTACGTAGCACCAATCTGGTGAACTGTTTTGTGGATTGCTATTTAAACCAAAGCAAATCCAATGTACATCTGTTGAGGCAATGCCGCTGTTGTTTGTAATTTTTACTTGAAGACTCATAATTGGGATAGGGTTTTTGTTAGAGTTACACGCTAAAAAAGTGTTAACTATGTTAATAATGTAAAAGTAAATGTTAACATAGTTATGCGTGCACGCGCAATTACGTATATTTACAAAATACGCAATTTTACGCAGTCATTTTGAAGTTATGAAGAAGGTTTTTGTATGTATGTTTTTGGTTTGTATTGCTTGCAATGATTCATCCACATTAAGTGAACAAGAAGCACTATTTGTGCAAACTATTTTTTCTGAGACTTTTGCTGAAAAGTTTCGTATTTGTGATAAAATTGCCAACGAAATCACCATTTACAGCAAACCAAAAGAATTTAGACGCCTGGATTTTAATTCAGATAACTACTGCGAAAAAACCTTGCAATTTTCCAAAGAAAATGTATCCTACGACCTTGACTTTCCATATACAGATCATAAAGGAATTTTATTGTTTCAGTACTCACAAAAATCCACAAAGGTTGAATTTCTGTTTGTACAGTTAGAAACCAATCGTATTGTAAAGTTCATGTATGATACTGACGAAGCATTATTGGAAGTTGCAGACAACTTCATACAGTAGTTTCCCTGCTACACTATGGAAAAGATAAGACCATTGTTGTGTTTTACGTCAAACTCACGTTCATAGACTATTTTGCTTTTAGTGTAGGCTTATCTACAACAATGCGTTGCTCTCTGTTTGCCAATTCCCAAGCAGTGTGAAATACCAAACGTGCACGGTTTTCTAATAAATCGTAATTGATTTTATCGGGTGTGTCCGAAGGTTGGTGGTAATCGTCATGTGTACCATTAAAATAGAAAATTACGGGAATGTCATTCTTTGCAAAGTTGTAATGATCGGAACGATAGTAAAAACGATTGGGATCGTTTTCATCATTATACGTATAATCCAATTCAATGTTCATGTATTTTTTGTTGACTTCTTCTGAAATGGTGTGCAATTCCGTACTCAACTTATCAGAACCAATCAAATAAATATAGTTGCGTTCGCCTTCTGTACGTTTCGGGTCCATACGACCAATCATGTCGATATTTAAATTGGACACTGTATTTTCAAGCGGAAAGATTGGATTATCAGTGTAATATTTAGACCCAAGCAAGCCTTTTTCTTCACCAGTTACATGTAAAAAAACAACCGAACGTTTTGGTCCGTTTCCGTCTTTGGCAGCTTGTCTGAATGCATCTGCAATTTCCAGTAAAGCTACAGTACCTGAACCATCGTCATCAGCGCCGTTATATATTTTTCCATTGCGCATTCCCACATGATCTAAGTGAGAAGAAATGACAATATATTCCTCCGGATTTTCATCACCTTCAATAAATGCTACTACATTTTCAGACGCAATGCTGTTGGTTTTATCTTTGTTTACCAGTGTTGCATTTGCTTTGATTATTGTAGGTGTGGCGTTTGTTTTAATGTCAGGGTACAAGTCTGTTGCTAATTTTGAATTGATCACATAATAAAACATGGATTCAGTTTCATCCTTTAGTGAAATGCGACTGTTTTCTTTGATAAAATCAAGTTGCATTTTGTATACAGAATACATTTCATCTACAAAAAATAAAGCACCTCTAGCGTTGCGATTTTTGGCAGCTTCTAACTTTGACATAGCGCCACGTCGTGCACCAGCCCATTTTGATTTTTCATCTGTTCCAGAAATTACATAAGTGCCATCTTTGTTTGTAGGTTCTCCTATTTTGAATAAGACGATTTTACCTTCTACATCCTGATTTTCATAATCGGAATAGTTTTCATCATCAATTCCATATCCCAAATACACAATATCAGAAAACTCAATGGTTCCGTTCATTTGTGCATTGAATGCTAAAAAATCTTCCTCAAATTGGTAGGACGTTCCATTAATCATCAATTCAGCATCTAACGTGCTTCCTTTCTGTAAAGGTACATTTTGAAAGTAATTGGCATCTTTTTGTGCTGCTGGAATTTCCATTTTTTGGTAGGCATCTTTCAAATAGGCAACTGCTTTTTTCTGTCCAGGTGCGCCTGTATCTCTTCCTTCAAATTCATCAGAAGCGTATATGTACAAATGTGTTTTCAATTCAGCTTCTGTAATGGTATTGGCGTAGGGAACAGGATCTAGATTTTTTTCTTTTTTTGCAGCTGTTTTTTGATGTGAACTGCATCCAACAACAGTTAAAAGTACCAACGATAGGATATATTTCATTGCGAAGTTTTTAGTTTATGTGTCTGTATGGGTATACCAAAACAATAATTTGGTCGAAGGGATTGTTTTGGCATTTGTAATTGGGTTCGTTTTAGGAATTGCTAAGGTATTGAAAACCGTTTTTTATTTTGTTATAGATTTCTTAAAAATCGTTCAAATCCTCATTTTTGGGTACAAAAATGAGGATTTGAACGATTTTTAAGAAATCTATAACAAAATAAAAAACGGTTTTCAATACCTTAGCAATTCCTAAAACGAACCCAATTACAAATGCCAAAACAATC
>JBCCLS010000381.1:0-4157 GCA_039026835.1 Bacteroidota bacterium
GCTTCTTGTAAACTATCTTCTAGGGAATACCATCAAAATAAAAGGGAAAATAACCCTTGTTATGAAGTTTTGTTTGTAGGAATTACATGTAGTTTAAGGCACCAATGCTGACGGAATGTTTGCCATATCTACCAAACGCAGATAAAACATGCCCGTTCCAGACAATCCCAACATCAATCCAGGATTTTCTTGTTGTCCAATAGTCAATCCACTAGGATCGTTTACGCCACTTGGAAACACAACACCTGTAGCATCATACTTTTGTATGCCTAAATTACCAGCATTTTTGGCTACTTGTATGTATTCTGAATTGTTCAATATTTGACTTGCATAGAGCAATACATCTGCGTTTCCTGCCAATCCATGACACAGCGAAAAGTTGGACTGTGATTGTGGATGGGTTTCTTGTATGACTGCCCTTTTTGTAGTTTCGACCGCAATTTTTGCTTCCTGCAAAAAGTATTCATGCTTTGTCATTTCATATGCTTTTAAATGTGCAATGGCAATTCCCGGAGCACCGTGACACCACATTACGCCATAATTTGGTGGTTTAGTGCCATCGTATTCGCGTAGGTCTGGCCAATTTTGGGTTTGTTGGTTAAACCACTGCTTTTCATAGTTATATCCGCCCATAGCGGCATACCAATAGTTTTCTTGCTTCGTAACTGCATAAAGTTCCATGAGTGCTGAGGCAATGCCCGAAGCTCCATGCGAATATCCCGTCAATGCATTTCTCTTGTCCACCGTCATCCAAGAATAGATATCATCTTTTTTAAATGCTTTTTTCAATAAGAAATCTCCACACTTTTTAGCAATTTCAAGAAATTCGTCACCTTGTTGCGCATTGTACAGTTTGAGCAATGCAGAAATTGAACCGGCAGCACCTGAAATAATATCCACTTCGTAATCAGCAATTTCTTCATTTTTTACTGATTTTATATAGGATAGTGCTTTGGTTACCAATGCTTCATTTCCTGATTTTACTCCAATACGCCACAATGTATATCCTGCTCCAATTTTTCCAGAATAGTAGCCAAAGTTATTCAGATTGTCTCCTTTATCGATATTAAAATAAATGGTGTTTAGCGCTCCATTGAGTGTGTGTAGTATGATAGGATCTTGTGTTTTTTCGTATAATTCAGCCAAAAACAAAGCAATTCCGGTGAGTCCGCTGTAGAGCTCAATTCCACAGGCTTTGACTACTGTTTCATAGTTGTCGCCAACAGGTGCTACTTCGTGTCCGGTCCAGTTGCACATATCTTTGTACCATAACGCTTCTTTAGCTAAATATTTACCAATATTGTGTGCGGTTTTTATATACATTTGCACGTCTTTTTCGAGTGTAGTTTCTATATTATTCATAGGTTGGAAAAGTTGGCGTTAGTGCTGTGTGTTTGTTTAAGTGTAAACGATCTAATGACATTCCTTTGCGTGATAAGAATGTTTCCACTATGTTGAGCGTTTGCTTTTTGTCTTTTTCTTGCTGAAATGCTTCTACAAGTGCTGAGGCAATGGTAGTTGCGCGACTCATTCCAAAACTTTGCCCTTTTCCAGGATCTTCCGCATACCCAACTCCTTTGAATAGTTGTTTGGTAAACATTGGAATTTCGTCTACAAGATACGGCGCTAAATTTGGAATTACACTATGCAAAATAATTGCGGCAATTTGTACGTGTTTTTTATTGAGATACAATACGGCAGCATCAGTTCGCACATACAATTCTGGGTGATTTAGACATTTGAATTGAAACGGAATTTTGTAGTCGTTCAACGTTGTTGTTAGTAAGTTGATGAGTTTGGCGGTGCCTTCTGGCAAGATGTTCCAATACAAACGCCCAATTTCTATTTCTTGTGGAAACATTTCATTCCCAAACACATGATAAAACACGGGTTGAAGAGTTCTGTTTTCCTTTTGACGCGATATGTTTACAAACGTATTCAGTGCTGCTTGCTTTTGCTGCGGATTCACAAATTGAAAACTATTTGGTGGCAACCAACGCAATTCTCCATTTTTTTGAATGTACACGCTTCCTGTTTTTGCGTCTATATTGTAAGTTTTCCAATGGTAATCAAATCCGTCTGTAGAAGTATTTGCCTGTGAGAGTTCACTCATAAAGGCTTCGCGTGCAGCTTTTGGTGGAATTTTAGAGGTGTGATTCTCCTTTTTGATACCACAATAAAATCTTGAATAGATTGTATTTGTCAACGTATTGATTAAGTTGTTGCGTTGTTGTTGTGTGTCTATATTGGCGTTGCTTCCAAAGGATTTAAAGTCTTCGGCAAATGTTTGATACGGCATTTGATTTTGAACATATTCCTCTTCGCCATGCACTTTGTAAGTAGTTAAAGATGTGATTTCTATCGCATCAATAATTTGCTGAACTTGTTGTGTATAGGTATGCGCTTTCATTGTCTTATGCTATTAAATTCCATTGTTTTGCAATACTTTCTTCGTTTCCTAAAATATGATCGCAGAATTGTAAAATACGAACTGAATTTGCGTTCATTTGTTTTTGAGCGATGTTACTTTCATACGCTGTTTGCAGCATGCGTATTGCCATGTATGAAAGTGTTTTGAGTAATTTTTCTCGTGCTGCTTCTGCTGTAAATTTTTGTGCTTCTGCATAGGTTTCCCAAAGTAATTTGACTACGGGCGTAATGGCTTGTACAGACAAAAACTCAGAACCTTGCATTTGTTGATGCTGTTGAATGTTTTGACTATTAAAACTGAGCACCCAAGCAATGAAATATGATTGAAAAACACCAGCAACATCCCACAAAGGATCTCCTAAATCAGCAATTTCCCAGTCAATAAGTTTTACGTCTTCATTATTTGGCATTACAATAAAATTCATCCACTTGATATCGCCGTGTATAAGACTTGTCATTTCCCATTGCGAAGCTACCTTGTCTATGCGTTTTACCAAATCTTGGTGTTTGTGAATTTCAGCAATAACTGAGTTTTTGATGCCCTGTGGATTTCTACTTAACAACTCATTTGTGTTTAGAATCCATGGAATTTGCTTACTAAAAAATTGAAGCGAACTGTTATGTTTAATTTCATCTGTAATATCAAAATGATAGGAAGCTAAGATGTGTGCCATTTTTACGGCGTGCACTGTTGATAATGTTTTATCTCTGTATACAACTTCATGTACATTTCTGCTATTGGCAAAATATTCGGTCACTAGAATATTGTGATATGGATCGTATCCATAATATTCAGGAATATGTGTTGCGGTTTCTTTGTATAAATCTGATTGATGAATCAGGTAATGACTTGTAGCATCTTTCTGCATCAAATAGCTATTAGTCGAATCTTGTGCGATGAGTTGCTTAACAAATAATCCTTTGTCTTGCTGCTGTTGAATTTTGAAGATAGAATTTCTGCTCTGTGTTTGTGTGAGCATATATTCTCCAGACATAAATGAAGTAGGTTCTAAAAAACCTTTGTCTAAGAGATAAGGAGTGATATTTTTCTTTGTTAAGCGCATACAATTAAATTTTTGAGTTTTGAAAGCTGCCTGTAATTGACAGGCAGCTTTATAAAATAAAAAATAGCTGTATCTATAAAAGATAAGCTATGATTAACATACTGGCCAAGCTCCTGTACAGTGGCGTGTTGGAATACAATTAGCTACAGGAATACTGTGTATTTGTGCTTGCGCATTTCCATCGCTATGACATCCTTCGTATCCAGTACATCCTAATAGATGTGTTGGTCCACCACACATACTTGGTTGTGTGCAAAGCGTTGCTTCTGTTCCGTGTTGTCCACAACCTTCATACGCTGTATGACCTATTGTTTGTGCTTGTGCATCACCAGTAGGGCAAACTGTAGCAGGTCCTGAACCTGTTGGTGGAGTGCATCCTTCGTATCCCGTGCATCCGATTAAATGAGTTGGTCCACATCCAATTTGTGTACAAACGGTCGCAATAGTTTCCTGACAACCTTGCCATGCAGTCGGTCCAAGATTCTGCGCTTTTGCATCACCTCCTGGGCAAACTGTTGCAGGCGGCGTTCCTGTTGGCGTAAGACATCCTTCATATCCCGTACATCCTATTAGATGTGTTGGTCCACCACACATACTTGGCTGCGTACAAAGTGTAGCTGCTGTTCCGTGTTGTTTGCATCCTAAGTATGCCGTTTGTCCTAA
>JBCCLS010000382.1:0-4157 GCA_039026835.1 Bacteroidota bacterium
AGAAACTTGAATATTCAAGTAAAATCAAAATTAAAATCTGAAGAGGAAGTATCATCTTTGATAGATGAGAATGATCAACTAATTAGAATTATTGTTACAAGAATAAAAATAGTAATTGAAGAAGTCAAGTTCAAGTCCGACTTCAAATTCAATTTCAATAAAGCACCCATTTCCGTGGGCAATGAATATGAAAACAAACCTATACAACTACATACTAGAACTCGCAGACAACTGCCTCATAGCAGGTCAGCGATTAGGCGAATTATGTGGACATGGTCCAAGTTTGGAAACAGACATTGCATGTACCAATATCTCATTGGATTTATTCGGACAAACACGCAGTTACTTTCAATATGCAGCAAACATCAAAGGTGAAGGCGCTACTGAAGACAGTATTGCTTTCTTACGTTACGAACGCCAGTATAAAAATGTATTATTGGTAGAACAGCCAAATCGTGATTTTGCATACACTTTAGCAAGACAATATTTTTATGATGTTTTTCATGTGTTGCTTTTAGAAAAATTACAATTCAGTCAAGACATGACTTTAAGCGCGATTGCAAAGAAATCTATAAAAGAAGCTTCATATCACGTGCGTTTCACAGGCGACTGGATCAAACGTTTAGGCGATGGAACTGCGGAGAGTCATGAAAAAATGCAGGTAGCAATTGATGATTTATGGCCATACACAAACGAATTGTTTGAAGTAACAGAAGATGCAAAAATGATGATTGCGGAAGGTGTCGGAGTAGATGTATCGCTACTAAAAGAAAGTTACTACGCAACAGTAACAGCTTTACTCGAAGAAGCAACAATAACAATTCCTGATACAAAATACTTCCAAAAAGGAGGGAAGTCTGGAATTCACACAGAACATTTAGGTTATATTTTAGCAGACATGCAATACATGCAAAGAGCGTATCCAAATATGAAGTGGTGACGAAAAGGCATGTTTCGTGATTCCGCACTTGAAGTGGAATGTCATTACAATTGTGAACCCAAGACCCAAAACCCAAAAAATGCTCTCAACAAAACAACATATTGACGACATACTCATTCCAATTCTAGAAAAAGTATCAGATCCTGAAATTCCTGTGCTTTCTATTATGGACATGGGTGTTGTACGCTCGGCTGTACTTGTTGATGGTGTCGTAGAAGTGAGCATTACACCTACATACACTGGCTGTCCCGCAATGGACGTGATTGGTGATGATATTGCGAAATCCTTGAAAGAATACGGATATGAAGCAAACATAAAGTTGATCTTATATCCAGCTTGGACCACTGATTGGATTACAGAACGTGGACGGAATGCACTCCAAAAATATGGAATTGCGCCACCATTGACACCTGATGCAGACAAAGAAGCGTTGCTAGGAGACAAACGGGTTGTAAAATGTACCAATTGCGGTTCCACCAATACAAGATTAGTTAGTCAATTTGGGTCCACAGCGTGCAAAGCATTATTCAAATGCGACGACTGTTTAGAACCCTTTGATTACTTTAAATGTCTTAAGTAAACTATAAACCGCAAAATTTTAAATAATAAATGTAAAATGATCTTTGTATACACCTTTAACTTTTACATTTAAAATTTATTATTTTGCATTTTTCATTAATAAACATGAGCGACCAATCCATAAAAATCACCATCCAACACAATGTAGCGTATGTCACGCTCAACCGTCCAGAAGTTTTCAATAGTTTCAATCGTGAAATGGCGTTGCGTTTACAAGACACTTTAGATCAATGTGATCAAAATGCAGAAGTACGCGCGATTGTCCTTACGGGAGCAGGAAAAGCCTTTTGTGCTGGACAAGACTTAAAAGAAGTCACACATCCTGAACTCAATCCAGGATTCAAAAAAATACTAGAAGAACACTACAATCCTATCATTCAGCGAATTCGTACTATCGAAAAACCAATTATCGGCGCCGTAAACGGAGTAGCTGCTGGAGCAGGAGCCAATATTGCATTGGCATGTGATATTGTAGTGGCGCATGAAAAAGTAAGTTTCATTCAAGCCTTTAGTAAAATTGGACTCATTCCTGACAGTGCGGGAACCTTCTTTTTACCGAGATTGATCGGATTCCAAAAAGCATCTGCCTTAATGATGTTAGGAGACAAAGTAGGCGCTGTAGAAGCAGAGCGACTAGGAATGTTATACAAAGTCTTACCATTAGAAACGTTCAAAGAAGACGTAACTGCCTTGGCTGAAAAACTAGCAAAAATGCCAACCAAAGCATTGGGTTTGACAAAAAGAGTTTTAAATCAATCACTGACGAACGATTTAGAAGCACAACTTGCATTAGAATCAAAATACCAAATAGAATCCAGCGAATCGGAAGACTATCGCGAAGGTGTAGCGGCTTTTGTTGAAAAAAGACTCCCTAACTTCAAAGGGAAATAAATTTGTTGAATCATTAATACTTAATGTAAAGGTTTGAAAAATACGAACAACGATACAGAGCAACGATTAATTAAATTTTCTGTGGATGTGATCAAAGCATCGCAACAAACAGAGAATGATTTAGCATCAGAACACCTAATAAAACAAATTATTAGATCTGCCACTTCTCCTGCCTTTTACTATGCGGTAGCACAAAATGCAGAATCCTCTGTCGAATCTGAAAATAATATGAAAGTATGCTTGAAAGAATTGAGAGCGACGTTAATCAATTTAAAAATCCAAAAAGGAATTCAAAATATTTCGGATACAGAAGAATTAGATCGACTCATACAGGAAAACAATGAGCTGATCACGATTGTTGATTCATATATAAAAACAGCAAAAAATATAAACAAGAATATAGGATTCTAAAAAGAGATTACTGATTAACTTCATCATTCGATATTCAATATTTTAAACAACATGAAAGTAGGAATCATAGGTTCGGGCACCATGGGAAGCGGAATTGCACAAGTGGCAGCCACCGCAGGATGCAGGGTCAAACTATACGATACAAAACAAGTCGCTTTAGACAAAAGCAAAGCAGCATTAGAAAAAATATTAAATCGTCTCATCCAAAAAGGACGTATTGACGAAGCAGAAAAAAACAGAATTCAAGGAAGCATTTCCTATGTTGATTCCTTAAAAGACTTAGGCGATTCTGATTTGACTATTGAAGCTATCATCGAGAATTTAGACATCAAACAAAAAGTATTTGCAGAACTAGAAACCTATCTGAGCGATACTGCAATCATTGCTTCCAATACGTCGTCATTGTCCATAGCTTCCATAGCTTCCGCATTGCAGAAACCTGAACGTTGCATCGGAATTCACTTTTTCAATCCAGCACCTTTGATGAAATTGGTGGAGGTCATCCCAGCTATTCAAACCTCAAAAGAAGTACTAGAAACAACCACCAAAACCATTTCTGACTGGAAAAAAGTGGTGGCAGTTGCCAAAGACACACCAGGATTCATCGTAAACAGAGTAGCGCGACCGTTCTATGGAGAATCTTTACGAATTTATGAAGAAGGATTAGCTGATTTCGCAACCATTGACAATGCACTCAAAACCCTAGGTAAATTCCGTATGGGACCTTTTGAACTCATGGATTTCATCGGGAATGACGTGAATTACACAGTAACAGAAACCGTATTCACAGCGTTCTATTACGACTCAAGATACAAACCCTCATTCACACAAAAACGGTTGTCTGAAGCAGGATACTTAGGAAGAAAAACAGGAAAGGGATACTACGATTATGATGAAAACGGGAAGAGAATTGAGAACACAAATGTCACGTCGAGCGCAGTCGAGACGTCTCACAATGCAGAACTTTCTCAACAAATATTAAACCGCGTCCTAGTAATGCTCATCAACGAAGCGGCAGACGCTTTATTCCTAAACATTGCTTCTGCAGAAGACATTGACAACGCAATGACCAAAGGAGTGAACTATCCAAAAGGATTACTCGCGTGGGCTGACGAAAAAGGAATCGATTGGTGTGTGCAAACCTTGGATAATTTATACGACGAATATCATGAAGACCGCTATCGTTGTTCACCGTTGCTGCGAAAAATGAATCGTCAAGGAACTAAATTTTTCGATTAGGAATCCAGTATTGGAAGTAAAGTTTTAGTATAATTTTTAGGCATTAGGCATTAGGCATTAGGCATTAGGCATTAGGCATAAGGCATTTGGCATTAGG
>JBCCLS010000383.1:0-4148 GCA_039026835.1 Bacteroidota bacterium
ATGGACGTCTGATCATTTGGGCGGATTTATTTCTCCGATCTTTCACGAAAATTATCTGTATTTATTTTTAACTTTCGGAACCGACAATCCTGATTATTTGCTTGCAGGCATTAAAATAAAAACTGACTGACCATGAAAATCATTGACCTTTCCAAACCGATTCAATACAACAAAAACGATCCTTGGTTTATGAAGGTGAAAATAAAGCACAAACCGCATCGCAAAGCCAAATGGTTGCTGCGTATTTTGGGGTTGCCTTTTAAATTATTTCCCAAAGGATTTGAAGGTTGGGCAGATGATACGATCAAGAAAATGGGCGTACATTCCACCACACATATTGATGCGCCTTGGCATTACTCGCCTACTGTTAATGGCGAAAAAGCCAAAACCATTGATGAGGTTCCACTTGATTGGTGTTTTGGTGATGGCATTGTGATAGACATGAAACACAAAGCTGATTTTGATGCGATTACGGTGGAAGATATCACTTCGTTTCTCGCTGAAAATAAACTCACCTTACAACCCAATATGATCGTGTTGATTAAAACAGGAAGAGATAAATTTAATGGCGCCAAAGATTTTCATAAAATTGGTACAGGTATGAGCGCAGAAGCCACCGAATGGCTGATTGATCAAGGAATCAAAGTCATGGGCATTGATGCATGGGGCTGGGATTTACCGTTGCCGTATATGATACAAAAAGCCAAAGAAACAGGAAATTCAGAATTTTTCTGGGAAGCGCATTTAGTGGGACAACGCAAAGAATATTGTCACATGGAACAACTCGTCAATTTGGATGCCTTGCCATATTCAGGATTTAAAGTAGCCGTATTTCCGCTGAAAATTATGGATGCTTCTGCGGCTCCTGCACGTGTAGTTGCGATGTTGGATTAAAATAGTTGTGTGATGAAAAATGAAGTGAAAAATTATTTTATATATCAATGCTATGAATGGCGAACAAAAGAAGAAAACATTGCACTAAAAAGATTGAATTTGACAGAAAGTGGTGAAAAATCCACAAGAAAAATGGCAAAAACATCTAAAAAGATGGAATCTTGGTATCGTTTTAAAGATGAATATGTAAATTCCTTAGTCGCACTAGGTATGGAACGTTTGAAAGAAAAAATTGCGCTTCGCCTATTAAAAGAATATCCTGAATTGTTAAACTTTTGTCCAAAATGTGGAAAACTCACACGAACACCTAGAGCAAGACAATGTAGATATTGTTCACATACTTGGTTCGATCATCCTATACGGGAATTGCCTAAACGTTAACATTCTTGAATAATTTTAAACTAATAGTGAAACACATTATAAAAAGTCAATACGTATACAATAAAGAAAACACTAACTAATACTTAAAAATACTATGGATATATCACTTATACTGATTGGAATTGGCGTCATTCTTCTTATTGCCATAGCAGCCACGTACAACAGTTTAATTGGAAGAAGAAATCAAGTGCAAAACGCAGAAAGTTCTGTGGATGTTATGCTCAAAAAACGCTACGACTTGATTCCGAACTTGGTGGAAACCGTAAAACAATACATGAATCATGAAAAAGAATTGTTGGAAAGCATTACGGCTCTTCGCTCTAAATTAATCTCACAACCGTTGGGAAAATCGGAACGAAATGCATTGGAAAATGAACTTTCACAAGGCTTGCGACAATTGAATATCAACGTAGAAAATTATCCTGATTTAAAAGCCAACGAAAACTTTTTGAATCTTCAATACAACTTAAATGAAATTGAGAGTCAAATCTCCGCGTCCCGACGTGCGTTTAATGCTGCTGTGCTAGATTATCACAACGGTTTGGACAAATTTCCATCCAATATTATTGCGGGCTTTTTTAATTTTAAGCGCGAAGAATTCTTCGACATTGCACCTGCTGAGAGAGACAATCCAAGCGTAAAAAATTTATTTAACGACTAATGATTTCAGAAGAAATTAAACATAAATACGCCAATCTTCTAACTGTTTTCAGAGATTCAAAACGTGTGATTTTTGCACGCTCTAAAAAACTTTGGAAAACTACTTTTTATATTTTTCTAGGCATCACTGCAGGAGTTGGATTGCTAGTTTTGTTAAAAGTGATTACAGTGGAAGGTCCCGCATTGGTCATCGCTTTTTTGGTTCCTGCATTGGTTTTTCTCGTTCCGATTATCACAACTTCAGGACTTAAAAATAAATGGGTAGAACGTTACAAAGACGAAGTACTGAAACCGATTGTAGAAGCCAAATTTCCGGGAATTATATACGAAGACGATCAACACATTTCAAAGTCAATGTTTAACGCGAGTAATCTTTTTTCGCGTCCTGATCGTTTTAACGGCGAAGATTTGTTTAGTGGTAAATTGGAAGCAACTACATTTTCCTTTTCAGAAATTCACGCCGAACAAAAACACACGCGTAAAGACAAAAATGGCACTACGCATACCTCCTATTCTACCATTTTTAAAGGACTCTTTTTAATTGCTGATTTCAACAAGGAAATAGAGAATGAAACCTATGTGTATTCTTCGGGTGGAAAATGGTTTTCACGATTCAAGCGTGTGCGACTGGAAGATCCTGTTTTTGAAGATCGATTTAACGTGTATAGCAACGATCAAATTGAAGCACGATATATTTTAACGCCCAAAATGATGGAACGTATTGTTGCTTTGGAAGATCGATTCAATGCCAACCTTTATCTCTCGTTTCGTGGACACAATTTGTATATTGCTATCAGACAGTCAAAAGATTTATTTGAAACTAGCTTTCGCGAAGAAGTGAGTTTTACTCAAATAGCTCGTTTTTTGGAAGAAGTACACAGCATTCTGGACATCATCAACGATTTGGATTTGAATTTGAGAATTTGGACTAAGCGATAGTTTTATGTGATGAAAGTTTTAAAAAGTACACCTGAACAACCTCGAATATGTAAATTTGGAAACTTTACACTCGTACCCGATGACGGCTGGGAAATATCACAATCCTTTATTGATTTTGAGTCTGGATTATTGATTGTTAGTACGTCCGACAGAAATGAAGAAAACTGGATTGATACTGGTTATGGAAGTAGAACGATTCCGTCAAAACAATACCGCATTGATCCCAAATCAGGTGACATTTTAACACGAGACGAATGGTCAAAATACTTTTCATATCTAACTACCGAACAAATAAGTATTGATAAAAAATACAAACTTATTACCACCAGAGTGTATGAACCTGAAAGAGATTCTGATGGTATCGAAGAAGAGTTAATCGATCTTACCACTGGAAAGAAGATTTCTTCTTCTACTGGTATTGCTTTTCAAGAAGACAAAAGAGAAAATTTACTCGAATCCTTATATCGTCAACAAAAAGAGCGACAAGCATATGAGGCGAAAATTGCCGCACTACCAACACTTGCTGAATTTTATGAAAAGCAACTAAAATCACTGAAAAAGGGTGCTATACTACTGAGGTATACGGATTCAAAAAACACGTATATGCTTACCTATAATGGAACTAAATTTGAGCTGTATGCACTTCGTAAAAAAAATACATTCTCTTTGAATTGGCGTGCATCTGGCTACAAAAAAATTGCTTCTTTTACGCATATTGAGGATTTCGTAACCGCACATATGAAAGATAAAGCTTGGTTTATGCAAAACAGACCGTTTTATGAACCGCAGGATGATTCACATAGTAATCAATTATTAAAGAAATTCGTGATTGATTTTTTTAATTCACTCCGAAAAAACCACGATTTTACGTTTGAGGAATACACACATATCCAATTTTGGGAGAATCATTTTTACGAACATGACAGCGTCAAACGGTCAGCATACAAGCAGTATTGTGGACATTGCAAACAACCTGTTAGATACAATCCTAGATATCCAAAATATATTTGTGGCGATTGTTCTTCTAAAGTAATCACAGATGAAAACGGATATGAACTTTCATTTTATAACATTGGTATGTCAGGAGGTTTACGTGTTATCTTTAAAAAAGATGAAAAAGTTATCAAAGAAGATACAAGTTTGTCAGAACAACGCTGCTTTATTGATGGCAAACCTTTTATCGCAACAGAAGGTAGATTTGGCGGAATTGTGATACAATCGGAAGTGTAATTAAGTAGCATTCTTTATTTGTTATATATGTATTTTAAAAGACA
>JBCCLS010000384.1:0-4143 GCA_039026835.1 Bacteroidota bacterium
ATATTTTTTATCATTCATATTTAATATAAAATGATTTTCTCTATCTCTTAAAAAGATTTTTTTATTCACTAAAACATGATTTCCCATGCCACCATAATGATAATCAAAAAGGATTTCTTCTAATTCTACAGTATCAACTTTAAGACCATTTTGATGTTTTAACAACAGATTTTGCGCTTCTACATAGGCAGTTTCATTTTCAAAAAGACTCGTCTCATATCTGCATAAAAGTTCATTTTTTATGGCATATACAATTATTCCTCCTGCATTTCCCATAGCGCCAGACTCTGCTATTTCAGCGTATACAATGTCTTCTACTGATAGATTTTTCAGTATTGCTGTGGTTAAATTAAATATATTTCCTTCTTGCATGATTACAAATTTTTAAATGCGCGACACACGTACTTTTTTCTTTTTTAAGCGTGTGTTGTTGGTTTTTTGGATGACATCTTTGACTTTGGAAGCTTTGACAGCGACAAAAGCACAATCTTGTTTGAGTTCAATCATGCCCAATTCGTCTTTGTTGAGTTTTCCTTGTTTCATGAATAAGCCAGCAATGTCGCCTTTGGAAATTTTATCCTTTCGTCCGCCAGAAATAAACAACGTTTTCCAACCCGAAGGTTTTGGGCGTTTTGTAGCAGTTATCTCTTCAATGACGTCTACTTCCGCAATAAAATCTGGAATTGTTTCCTCTTGCCATTGCAATACAAATGCTGTTCCTTCGGCATGCATACGCGCTGTACGACCATTGCGATGGGTGAATTCTTGTGCTTTTAACGGCAATTGATAGTGAATGATGAATTTAATTTCAGGCACATCAATACCGCGTGCTGCCAAATCTGTTGCAATGATGAGTTGATGCGTTCCGTTTCGAAATTTGATCAAAGCACGTTCGCGATCTTTTTGTTCCATGCCACCGTAAAAACAACCATGCGGAATGTTGTGTTCATGAAGAAAATCACTCACATATTGAATGGTATTTTTAAAGTTGCAGAAGATAATTCCTGGCTGATTTGCCATGAAAGAAATGGTATTTAGCAGTGCATCTAGCTTGTCTTTGGTTGGCGAAAGTATTCGTTTTACAGATAGTTTGGCAATTTTCTCGCCTAAGTAATTAATTGTCAGCGGATTTTTCATTCCGACAAATTGTGGAATGTCCATATCTTTCGTTGCCGAAGTCAGTACGCGCTTTTCGATGGCTGGTAACAATTCAACAATTTCTTTCATTTCTTCCTCAAAACCAACTTCTAAGGATTTGTCAAATTCATCTAATACCAAGGTTTTGATGGCAGCAGTATCAAACGTTTCCCTACGCAAATGATCTGCAATGCGTCCAGGCGTTCCTACTAGAATAGCGGGATTATGTTTGAGCTCAATTTTATCTTTAGAGAAATTACGCCCGCCATATACTTCATTGACTTTGAAACCTGTGCCCATGTTGCGTGTTACTTGTGCAATTTGAATGGCCAATTCCCGCGAAGGCGCCAACACAACTACTTGAACCAAAGCGCTTTCAGCATCTAATGCTGCAATAATAGGCAATAAAAAAGCCAATGTTTTTCCTGTACCTGTAGGCGATAATAAAATCGTATTTGGATGCGAACTGATGGCCAATTTGGCTTCTTCCTGCATTTCATTGAGGTGTTCAATGCCTAATTTTACTAAGATTTCCCGTTGATTTTTCATGATGTTTGACATGCTGCAAAAGTAGCGTAATTTTTATTGATTCGTTTTTTGATTGCATGATTAAATAATAGAAAGCTAAAAAATGTAGAATTACATACACAGATGTACATAAGAGCTTTCGCACTTTAAGTTAATTACGGTTTTACCGTATTTACTTGCTAATTCCTTTTTGTAAATTAAAAGTCTAAACATAAAAAATTTTTAATCATGAGAAAAAAACAAATGAAGTCATTAGGCTTCTCGAAATCAGTAATCTCAAACTTGAGTTCTGAAAAAGTAAAAGGTGGATTATCAGGCGCTTGCACTTCTAGCGTGAATAATCATCATTGCTATTTTGCATGTCCAGAATCTGTATATGCACCTTGCGGATAAAATGTAAAAACGCAAAAGATTGACTATACATTGTAAGTTGCATCACACTGAATTACATTCACATGATGTTACATTGGGTTTAGTCAATCTTTTGTAATTATAATTTATAAATCAACAACTGACTTTGAATGTTCATCGGCAATGCCAAGAGTTTTTGCTCAGGAATGTATAAAATATCGCCCACACTACGACCAACCGTCAGTACATTTTCTACAGCGCCCGATTGACTAATTTTCATCACTTTTCCTGTACGCCAAGCCGAAATTATAAAGTTGGTATCATCAAATACTTGCACGCCATCTAAATTCCCTATGGTATCTTTTGAAATTTTAGCAATTTCTTTGGTTTTCATGTTTACTTTTAGAAAGTTTCCGCTTTGCTTTTTTTGACCACTTTCCCCGACCATATTTCCCCAAGCTGCGACATACATATCATTTTTAACTTGCAACAATCCGTTTGGATGTTCCAAATCTTCTGATTGCAGCCAGAGTGAAAATGTGCCATCTGTTTGCAGTTGATAAATGCTTGAACCCGAAGTATCTGAGACAAATACAGAACCATCAGAAGCAATGTTGACATCGTTCAGGAATTTTGTGCCTTCGGTAGTGTGTGTATTGAGAACTGCGCCTGTTTCTAGATCTGCTTCCACCAAAACAGTCACATCGCTCACATACAATTTGTCTTCTGTAATAGCAATTCCTTTAGGATCGTTTAAGCCTTTTACAAACATGGTATCGATCACTTTTCCGTCCAAGGAAATCTTTGCAATACTTCCGTCGCCTGCTTCTCTATTTCCAATTAAAGACGCATATAACATATTTCTTTTTTTATCATACACCACAGATTCACAGTGCGTTAAATTATTTATTTCATGTAGTAGTCTAGGTGACGTATTTACAACTTCTGTTTCCTTTTCTGGTGTTTTTGGAGTTTCTTTTTGTGAGTCTTTGCATGCGATAAAGCATAAAGAAAGTAGTAAAATGAAGTATTTATTTTTCATAAAGTTGGTTTTTAAATTTCTCCCTAAAATACAGAATCCAACATAAAATATAGCGAACTTTTAGTATTTTGCGTTTATGAAGCGAACTTTCCAACAATATTTACTATTCTCTTTTCGATCTATTCTTTTTTGGGTACTTGCCTTTAGTTTTATGATTATTATTCGCTATTTCGGAATTTTTGAAGAAAAAGGCGTCAGTATTGCACCGAAATATGAAGTGCCATTGTTGGATTTATTGACGTATGTAGCCATTTCTTCTGTTCCTTTCGGGATTTTATATGCAGCTATTGAGTTTCTGTTTGATCGTTATTTGGCAAAAAATTTATCACTTGGTGTGATTGTTTTTACAAAGAACTTTCTCTATTTGGTGATGCTCATTTTTTTGGTGAGTTATGTGGTAGAATATACTGGTTATATTTTAGATGTTTCTTTGGAAGAAGAACGCGGCTGGTGGCGCACCAATAAAACGTTTTGGTCTATAATGATCTTTTTTGTAGTGGCTTCGCTGGTGTTTTCTTTTGTGAAAATTGCCAATGAAAAATTTGGACGTGGTGTGTTTGTAAAAATGCTCATGGGAAGATATCGCAAACCGAAAGAAGAAGAACGAATTTTTATGTTTCTCGATTTAAAATCGTCTACTACGTTTGCAGAAAACTTAGGGCATTACTTGTACAGTCAGCTGATTCAGGATTGTTTTTATGATTTGAATGTAATTGTACGAACGTACGACGCTGAAATTTATCAATACGTCGGTGATGAAGCAGTGTTGAGTTGGACATACAAACGTGGCATTAAACGCAATAATGCGGTGGCATTGTATTTTGGATTTTACGAACGAATTCAGTCAAGAAGTGAATATTATCAGGAAAAGTATGGTTTGGTTCCAGAATTCAAGGCAGGCATTCACGGAGGTGCACTAATGGTGACGGAAGTAGGAAGTATTAAAAAGGAAATTGCATATCACGGTGATGTGATCAATACCACGGCACGAATTCAATCGCAATGCAATGTATACAAGTCTAGTGTGTTAATTTCAGAATCCTTGCTAAACGATTTGAAACTTCCTGAAACATATACTACTAAAA
>JBCCLS010000385.1:0-4126 GCA_039026835.1 Bacteroidota bacterium
ACATTTGAAACAGGTTCGAAAAACTATCATTTGGCTGTCAAACATCGCAATCACTTAGGCATTGCAACGGCCAATTCGTGTGTATCGGGCAATGTTCCAGCATATTGTACTACGTTGTCATTGTTAGCATTTCCAGCCCACATGGCAGCAATATCACTGGGCATTCCAAATGTAGTCTGGGCGTTGATTCCGTGAACATTTTGGTCAGACGCATCTGTAAAGCTAACAACTCGCAAGGCTCCTGTATTGGCTACAAACGAATTGGCCGTTGCAATGCCTAAGTGATTGCGATGTTTGACAGCCAAATGATAGTTTTTCGAACCTGTTTCAAATGTAATAAATCCACCATCAGGAGTCACAATAGTTCCATTGCGTCTAAGTAATGCAGATTGACTTGCCAAAATTTTGGTTGGATCTGTTGCACTTCTGAGTTCAATCCAAATCCAATCTACAACAGCATCTTCTCCAGTGGTGTTGAATATACTTGCATCGCAGGATACGCCATCATTATACGGACTTGTAGTTGGAATGAGTCCTGCAACTCTGAGATCATCTCGCATGAGTTCTGATTCTCCAACATTCGGATTGAGCAATGCGCCTTGCAAAAATACTCTTGGAGCAATTTCTATGGTACAGGAGTTGCTAAATCCAGTCTGTACATCAATTTGTGTCCAATTGTTGGTGGCATAGGTTTCGTCATCGACCTTTATACAGGTCAAATCAGGATTGTTTGTCGCGTTGAATGCTGTAATTGCCGTATTGAATCCATTATCAATGCTACACGAAACCAGATTGTTGTGTGCAACATCCACTATTTGCAACGCTGTATTTGTGGAGAGATCAACTGTGATTAGCGCATTGAAACTTGCATTTACTTCTTCTAGCGAAACATTGGCGCCAATACTAAGTTCTGTAAGATTATTTAATGAACAATTTAGTTTGCGTAATTGCGTATTGTTGCTCACATCAAGTGCTGTAAGTTCATTACTGATACAGCTTACTTCTTTCAATGCGGGCAATTGACTTAGGTTTAGCGAAGTTATCTCTCCAAAACCACAAGAAAGCACTTCAAAATTAGGGAGATTTCCTAGTGTCAACGTTGTTAGGTTATGATTGAAATAGCAAGTAAGATGTACTAGTTTTATATTGTTGGAAACATTGATGCTTGTTAAATTATTGCTGAAACAATCTAAATTTTCAAGTGCGTCAAATGCTTCAATTCCAGTTATATCTAAAATGCTCTGATTGGAAATATCTAAGTTTTGTACATACTTAATTTTTAGCGTACTCACATATTGATCATTCGGTCTGTTGTTTCCTAAATTATTGGCTTCCAAAAAGGCTTCAAAATTGGCATCGGGCACAAACGTATCGTTACACAGTTCTCCAAAAGTATTAGTGGGCGCTATTGTTGTCCAATTGGCAGTTGCATACGCAGCATCATCAACATTGATACAGGTTAAATTGGATGTCTGAGATGTATTAAATTCAGTAACATTCACATTATTTCCATTGCGCATGTCTAAGAATAAAAGCCCTGAGTTTTCAGCATTGAGTCTGACTAAATTTGGGTGATAGGAGAGATCAAGTTCTTCAATATTGGTTTGTGCAACGTGTAAGAGTTGCAACGCTGTATTTTGCGTAATATCTAAAGAAGTAATGGGCGTATTGGACACCCACAAAAAGATCAAATTTGTATTGGAACTAACGTCTACCGTAGGAATGGCCGTATCTGCAATATCTAATACTTGCAAAGCTGGCAACATACTTACATCGATGCTTGTTATGTTGGTTCCGCTGACTCTTACATCATCTAAGTTGGTATTTTCACTTACATCAATGCTTGTTATTGGATTGTCCATCACGTACAGTGTTTCCAAGGCTTTGAATGCTTCAATACCTGTTACATCACTAATATTTCTATTAAAAATCAACAAGCTTGTGAGTCCTTCAATTTTACTAGTAGTGACATAATTATCATTGGCAATTCCATTTCCTAAACTATTGGGATTTCCAAAAGCTACAGTGAATCCCAAAGAATTGTGAGTTTCCAAATAATTCTCAAAATTATCATCTGGAATAAAGGTTTCATAACAATGCTGATCAAAGCTTACGGTAGCATCTATATAAGTTGTCCACGTATTCATGGAATATGTTGGATTATCAACATTGATACATTCCAAATTTGAATTTCCCGTAGCTCTAAAGCTAAAATCGCTATTCATTAAGGTGTTTCCACCGTTTTTGACATCCAGAAACGTCAACTGATTGTTTTCACATTGTAAATTTGCTAATAAAGATGTATGTGATAAGTCCAACGAAGTAAGGTTATTATTGCTACACCACAACAATCGCAAGTTTGTATTGGCGGAAATATCCAAGGATGAAAGATTGTTGTCTGAGCAAAAAATATCTTCCATATTGGGATTGTTACTAAAATCTAAGCTAGTCAGTCCTGCATTATTATTTTGTAAACTGATAATTTTTAACAAAGGATTTCCAGAAAGATCTAATGAAGACAAATTATTGGCTCTTAAATAACAGACTTCCAAGGCAGGTAAACCAGTTAAATCTACCGTACTGATGGAATTTTCAAAGAGCTCTAGCTGTCTCATATTGGGTAAATTCCCAATAGTGACATTGGTAATGTTGTTATTATCCAATCGCGCCCATTCAAGATTGGTATTAGAAGAAATGTCTGCCGTAGTCAAGTTGTTATTATTGGCATAAAGTTCTTCCAAAGCAGTAAAGTCTTGGATACCAGTTAAGTCAGAAATATTTTCATTGCTGATGTCTAAGGTTGTAATCGTATTAATTGCAGTGGTAAGCACATGTTTGTTCAAATTTGTATCATAATTTTGACTGATAAGTTCTTGCTCAAAATTTGCATCAGGAATGTACGTCAACGACGAACAATTTACATCACTAAATCCAGCATGAGCATCTATATTTGACCAATTGGTAGTAGAATATACTTCATCATCAACTCGGATACATTGCAAATTTGGATTGTTACGCGCATCAAAATCGAAGACCAAGGTATTAGTGCCATTGTTGAAATTTAATGTATTTAAATTATTAGTACTTGCATCCAAAAATCGCAATACAATATTGTTGCTGAGATTTATATTGGTTAGATTATTGTTGCTACAATCTAAAGAGACTAGTAAACCTAAAGATTCAACTCCTGTTAAATCACTAATATTTCTTCCAGAAACGTCTAAGGTAGTTACTTGAAAAGCGGCAAATATATTTACATAATTATCCAATACAGTATCATATCCAAGGTCAATAAAAGCTTGTTCAAGGTTGTCATCAGGAACAAAAATTTGTGCCGATATAAAATTAAAAGACAGCACAAAAAATAAGAGTAGGTGTTTTTTCATCAGTGTGGTGTTAGTTTCAGACTGAAACAAAAATAACAATGCACACAAATCAACCGTTATAATTTCAATTGTTTTTTGGTAACAAAAAGTGACAGCCTTGTGTTTTAAAGACTTTGAATGATATATTCTAACTCTTCTCCTGCTGATAATTGCATCTTTTTTCGAATGCGATAGCGTGCTGCTTTTACAGCATCGATCGAAGAATTTCGGATGGTAGCAATCTCTTTTATAGATAAATTTAAGCGCATTAAAGCACAAATTTCACGATCGGTTTTAGTCAATTTTGGATACGCTTCTCTTAGTTTGGTGTCAAATCCTTTGTTGACTTCTTCAATCTTATCTTGAATTGTAGACAGTTTATTTTCGGTAGCAATTTGCAATTGTAATTTAGAAACTAACGATTGCATGGTTTGTTTCATTTCCTCAAGCGATTGTATGTTGGATGTTTCTGTTTTGAGTTGATCTAACAGTTCTTGCTTGAATTCCAAACGCATAGAATTGTCTGCAATCAATCGTTTGGTTTCCTCTTCATTGATGCGCACCTTTTCGTCTAATAATAATTTTTGTGCTTGCTCTTTTTCTAATTTTTCCTGAGCGATTTTTGCGCGATTGGTAAAATTTCGTCTCACCAAAAGCCCAATAATTGTGGCACTTATCAATGTTAGCAACAATAAAATAATATAAAATTGTTTTTCCTCAGCTTCTGATTTTGCCGTCAATTCAATTTCTTTGCGCTCTTG
>JBCCLS010000386.1:0-4124 GCA_039026835.1 Bacteroidota bacterium
ATGATGTTGCCATATATCGGATTTAGATGTGCAATGTCTAGAGTAGGTTCAAAAGCACAAGGAAGAAAGAGTCCTAGAAAATAAAATATCGTACTAAGTACAAAAATGAAAGCCCTGACCATATCAGGGCTTTTTTTCGTTCTAACTTATTAGTAAAAAATATGATTCAAGAATTATATTCTCTATTTCAAAAGCACCCGATTGTTTCTACCGATTCAAGAAACATTGTTCCTAACTGTATTTTCTTTGCACTTAAAGGCGAAAACTTTAATGGAAATATCTATGCCAAAGACGCCTTAGAAAAAGGCGCTGCTTTTGCCGTAATTGACGAACAAGACTATGCAGTGAATGCACAAACAATAGTCGTAGAAAATGTACTGGAAACACTGCAAAAACTTGCCAATTACCATCGAAAACAATTGAACATTCCAATTATAGGTCTCACAGGAAGCAATGGTAAAACTACGACCAAAGAATTGATCAATGCAGTGATTTCAAAAAAGTACCGAACTACAGCAACCAAAGGCAATTTGAACAATCATATTGGCGTGCCGTTAACGTTACTTTCTATGAATGTTGCTACTGAAATTGGCATTGTAGAAATGGGCGCCAATCATCAAAAGGAAATCGCTTTTTTAAGTAGTATTGCAGAACCTGATTATGGATATATTACGAATTTTGGAAAAGCACATCTGGAAGGATTTGGCGGTGTGGAAGGCGTTATCAAAGGAAAAAGTGAATTGTACGATCACCTAAAAGCAAATGACAAGTTCATTTTTGTGAATGGTGATGATACGAAGCAAGTAGAACGAACTAGAGACGCAAAGAATTACACATTCGGAAGCACTGACAACAACAAACTGAAAATTGAATTCATAAATGCCGATCCGATGGTAAAAGCGACTGTCAAAGACATTGAAATCCAAAGTCAGTTGATCGGTGCATATAACTTTTCAAATATTGCAGCAGCCATTGCGATGGGAATCTATTTTGAAGTGCCATTAGCAGATATTAAAAAAGCTATTGAGACATATATTCCATCTAACAACCGTTCACAAATTTTACAGAAAAACACTAACAAAATTATTTTGGACGCGTATAACGCCAATCCTACGAGCATGAAAGCAGCATTGGACAACTTCTCCAACCTCAGCGATGTACCAAAGATTGCTTTTTTAGGCGATATGTTTGAATTGGGCGAAAGTGCCGCAGCAGAACATCAATTTATTAGTAAGTATGTCACTTCTTTAAATATTGATCGAATTTATTTAGTTGGAGAAAATTTTGGAATTACTACGAATAACGATGAAAAAATAAGTGTTCACTACACGTTTGAATCACTCAAAAACAATTTTCCAGACATACAAAACAGTACGTTGCTGATCAAAGGTTCTCGCGGTATGGCATTGGAACGAATTCTAGATTTATTATAAACGAAAAAAGCTTCCAATTTGGAAGCTTTTTTGTGGGTAATACTGGATTCGAACCAGTGACCCCCTGCTTGTAAGGCAGGTGCTCTGAACCAGCTGAGCTAATCACCCGAATTCTATTTTCAATAAGTTTATTTGTGGGCGATACTGGATTCGAACCAGTGACCCTCTGCTTGTAAGGCAGATGCTCTGAACCAGCTGAGCTAATCGCCCTTATTGTCTATTGCGGATGCAAATATAGAATACATTTTATATCTAGCAAAATTTAAACCTAAAAATTTTAAAGTATTTCCGCTACTACAAAGGTACTTCCTCCAATGAAAATTACGTCTGTTTTTTGGGCAGAATTCTTTGTGGCAGTGTAGGCTGCTGGGACTGAATTGTATGCTTCTCCAAAAAGATCGTAAAAAGCTGCTTTTTGTTGTAAAAGCGCTGCTGACATACCACGCTCAATATTAGGACAGCAAAAATAATATACTGCATCCTTCGGAAAAAAGGGAAAAATAGTTTCCAGATTTTTATCATTGACAACTCCAAAAACAATGTGCAATTTGTCAACATTTTCTTGTTGTAATTGTTGCATCACTATCTGCAGTCCTTCTTTGTTATGCGCAGTATCACAAATGGTTTTGGGACTGTCTGACAGCACTTGCCACCTTCCCTGTAATTTGGTGTTAGCAACTACGTTTTGCAATCCGTTTACAATGTGTTTTTCTTCTATCTGAAAGCCATTTAATAATTTAACAGCTTGTACTGCCGATTTGTAATTTTTCTGCTGATAATTGCCTAAAAGATCTGTTTGATAGTTTGTTTGAATTGTTTTTTCAGCAAGATATATAGCAGCATTCAGTGCCGTGGCTTTTGCTTCAAAAACAGGAAAGGTTTCATCATGATACTCGCCTATTACGACAGGAATATGTTGTTTGATAATACCTGCTTTTTCAGCTGCAATTTTGGGTAAGGTATCGCCGAGAATGTTCACGTGATCAAATCCGATGTTGGTGATTACCGAAACTTCAGGTGTGATGATATTTGTGGAATCCAAACGTCCGCCCAATCCGACTTCTACAACTGCAATATCTACTTTTTGCTGCGCGAAATAATCAAACACCATTCCAACAGTCAATTCAAAAAAGGAAAGCTTTTCAGCGGTTACAAAAGCACTATATTTTTGCACAAACTGTAGTGTAGCTTCTTGAGATATCATCTCGCCATTGACACGAATACGTTCTCTAAAATCTTTTAAATGTGGCGAAGTATATAGACCGACTTTATACCCAGCTTCTTGCAAAATAGAAGCAATCATATGACTTGTGGAACCTTTTCCATTGGTTCCTGCCACATGAATACTTTTAAATGTTGTATGAGGATTTTGTAGTGTTTCAGCAAACTTGGTAATCTTTGTCACATCCCAAACAGCGCTATTTGTAGAAGCTCCTTTTTTTTGATAAGAAGCTGCTAATTGCGCTTCCAACCATTGCATCGCTTCCTGAAATGTCATGAATGAATTATTGACCTAATTTGAAGTTAACTACTATAAAACCTGTCTGTGTAGAAGGCGCATTTGGATCAGCATTCCATTTGTATTTGTAGGCAGCTCTTTCTGCTGGTTTTAGAAGACAATCAGCACTATTGGTCGTTCCTCTAACTCCTGCTGTGGCTTCAATCACTTTACCATCACGGTTTACACGAATTCGTACAACCACGCGTCCAGCTTCGTTACATTCTTGCTTATCTACTTGTCCGCCACTAAGTTTGCTTCTACCATTCAAACCGTATCCGCCAGCACCACCATTTCCTGAGCCTGGTTCTCCGTAGTAACTCGCCGCATACGGATCACCATTTGGATTTCCTTTATTTCCAGGTCCGTCGTTTGGTCCTTCACTGCCTTCATCGTCATTGCCGTCTCCGTTTCCATTCGCATCATTGAATAAGGCGTCAATCTTTGCTTTTTTAGCTGCCTCTTCTGCTTTACGCTTTGCTTCTGCTTCCGCTTTGGCTTTTGCAATACGATCGGCTTCAGCCTTCTTTTTTGCTTCCTCGTCCGCCTTGCGTTTTTTCTCTTCTTCTGTTTTTCTGAGTGCAATAGTTTCTTCTGAATCTTGTGTCACCACTTCTTCCGCAGCAGATGTATCCGGTTTTGTTTCTTCAACAGGTTCTGTTTCTTGTGGTTGCTCTTTTGGCTGTTCTTGTTGCTTGGGAGCTATTTTTGGTCGAGAGTTCTTTTTGGTTTCTACATTACCACTTCCCGTATTGGAAGTTCCAAAATTTACTGCAATTCCACTTTCAATTGGCGGATCCATATACGTTTTCCCAAATACAAACATGAGTATTAATAGAATAATCATCAACACAGTAGTAATGGTTGCTGATTTTCGTTTGTGTTCTGTATTGAATAATGCCATGCTGCGCTATTTTGTGTTTGATTCGAGAATGATGTTATAGTTATTCTTCGCTGCAATCTCCATGATTTTTAGTGTACTTTTAGAAGAAACTTTTGCTTTGGTTTCTAATACTACTACTGGATTTGCATGTCCGTCAAATTGCATTTTTAGTTGTTCTTCAAGTTGAATTGCATCAATTTCTATTCCATCTATAAAAATAGTAAGATTTTCGTCAACTTGAACATGTATTCTTTTTTCTGCTTTTTCAACCGAATTCTCCGTTGTGTTCGATGACATATTTTCTAAATAA